>JAKSIB010000016.1 GCA_024399065.1 Fibrobacter sp.
CTGCGCGCAGTGCTGCGTAGATGTACTTGAATCCCTTGGATGCCATTTCTTCGAGGCGAGCCTGGGTCATGCTGGGTGCTGCCACCGGAATGTTTTCCATGCCGTACTTGGCGCAAGCAGCGGTGAGGCCTTCGTCGTTATCGAAGGGAAGGTCCGGAATAATGCAAGCGGAAACGCCTGCGTCCTTGCACATCTTCACGAAGTTTTCGACGCCCGGAGTAAATGCCAAGCTACCATAAGTCATGATGTAAATGGGAGTATCCGGATGCATTTCGTGAATCTTCTTCACGATTTCAAGACCCTGCTTGGTGGAGTAGCCCTTTTCCAAAGCTACGGTAGAAGCGGTCTGAATGGCAGGACCGTCGGCGCTGGGGTCGCTAAAGGCCAACTGGATTTCCAGGATGGATGCGCCGCCCTTTACGAGTGCGTCTGCGATGGCAATAGAAGTTTCACCGTCGGGGAAGCCGGCGATCAAATGAGACATGAGAGTGATAGGTGCGTTCATTGTTCAAATTCCTGAATAAAATGCTAGACGAGAGACGAAAGACGAGAGACGAGAGATGTTAAATTTGCGCCTTTGGCGTTTTTTATGTAGCGGCTATGCCGCCATTATTTTCTTTCGTCTCTAGTCTGTAGGAGCGTAGCTCCGTTCTCTCGTCTAAGTTACTTGTTCATAATCTCTGCGTCGTGGATGTCTTCGTTATTGTTCAGACGCTTCAGTTCTGCGGCCAGGAATTCCTTCCACTTTTCGGGGCGGAACACGGGACTGGTAATGAAGATGTCCTTGTCGCCGCGGCCACTCATGTTGATGATGATAGCCTTGTCCTTGGGGAATTCCTTGGCGATCTTTATGGCGGCGGCACCGGCGTGGGAACTTTCAAGAGCGAAGAGAATGCCTTCGTTCTTGGCGAAGAAGTTTACGGCTTCCAAAGCTTCCTTGTCCAGGATGCTGGTGAATTCAACGCGGCCGGCTTCGCCCAGGGCTGCCAGCTGAGGGCCGATACCCATATAGTCGAGACCTGCGGAAATGGAGCGTGTGGGCTGGGACTGACCATCGTCATCTACCAGGAACTTGCTCTTGTAACCTTGAACGATACCAACCTTGGCAGCATTGCCCACCATGCGGGCTGCGTTTTCGCCAAGCTTCGGGCCTACGCCACCAGCTTCTGCACCGATGAGGCGAATCTTTTCATTTTCAATAAACGGAGTGAACACGCCAATGGAGTTGGAACCGCCACCAACGCAAGCCACGATGGCTGCGATGTCCAGGTTGCGTTCTGCAGCCTGACGCTTCACTTCTTCACCGATGATGCTCTGGAAAGTACGGACGATATCGGGGAACGGTGCGGGACCGAGAGCGGAACCCAAAACGTAGTGGGTAGTAGCAAAGTTGGTTGCCCAGTCGCGCATGGCTTCGTTCACGGCATCCTTCAGAGTGCGGCTACCGCTGGTAACGGGCACCACCTTGGCACCGTAAAGTTCCATGGTGGCTACGTTTGGCTGTTGGCGACGAACGTCAACTTCGCCCATATAGACGATGCATTCCAGGCCCAGCTTTGCGCAAGCGGCTGCAGTGGCGAGACCGTGCTGACCTGCGCCAGTTTCTGCGATAATGCGGGTCTTGCCCATCTTCTTTGCCAAGAGGCACTGGCCGATGGCGTTGTTGATCTTGTGGGCGCCGGTGTTGGCGAGACCTTCCAGCTTGATGTAGATCTGAGCGCCGCCCAGGAGTTCTGTTGCGGTGGGGGCGTAGTACAGCGGAGTTTCGCGGCCAATGTAGTCGCGCTGGATGATACGCAGTTCTTCCAGGAATTCCGGGTCCTTGATGTACTTGTTGAAAGCTTCTTCAAGATCGTCCAAAGGACGGCGGATGATTTCGGCTACATACTTGCCGCCGAACTCGTTGAAAAAGCCGTTATCTGATTCTACCAGAGATTTTGCCATATTCAGGTCTTCAGGTTTCAGGTCGTTCGCTTCGAGGTCGGCAAACGGCCCTTGAGGTTAAGGTTGCGCGGCATAGCCGCTGTTTTAAACGTCTAAAAAATAGCTTTTTTAGGCGCAGGCCCTAGATTACCTGGAGGATTCTAAATGTCTTTGGGGAAAAATAAAAGCCTCCAGGGAGTCTGGAAGCCTTTTGCCTTGATCAACTAAACTTGCAAAAACCAGACTCTATGTTAGAGTCCGCGCCACCATCGGCCGTCAAAGTTTTCGCAAAGCACGTTAATCATCTTCATGTGCCAAAATTTATGAATATCCCTAAAAATTGGCAAGGGGAAGGGGGAGGATTGTCGGGAAAAATTACCGAAAGTGAGCGATTGTTTTTACCTGGTTCAAAAGAGCCCCTATAAGAAAAATTGACTAAAAAGTCAAACTTTTGTGATGCTTTGGGGAGATAAGTATGACCAATCACGCCTATATGGGGGCAAAGAGGGAGGTGCGGGGCTCAGGTTATGTATGTTTATGTGTTACGGGTAGTATTTTTCGTTTAGTATTTCAGAAAAAGTATGACCAGTTAAACGAAAATAGGTAGTGTTTTGATTAGTTTGTTTGTAAATAATCATACTTTTGTTGTTTGTTTTTATGAGAAGTATGACTTTTTGCTTGCGAATATGTTGATGAACACCGTTTCTCGCGCATGAAAGGCATTTTCCCCCAGGTTCAAAAAGAACCCCTATAAGATTAAAACAGCAAAATCTGAATTTATGTCCATAATGATGTAATAAACATTGGTGATGCATCATTACTTTTTACAAATCCACATTGCTCATAAAAATGTAATTCGTTATCATATGCAATAACTGCTACTCTCAGATAATCTTTATAATGTTCTTTCATCATAGCTACCAATGTTCTTCCTATCGTGTTTCCATGATATTGTGGATTTACTAACAAATAATGAACATATGCATTCATAATTCCATCATCCATAGCACAAATCATTCCTACAAGTTTTTCCCCTTCCCATGCAGAATACACAGTCTGGAAATTTTTCATTGCTACTACTAACTTATCTGGATAATGACCTGATGACCATTCAACAGAAAGAAATAAGTCCTTCAATTGTTCAGCTTCAAATTCGTGAATTTCTTTATATTCTATACTCATTTTACAATTTCCCTTCTAACACTAAAAATCGGAATTTATCTGTTAATCTACAATATATTTAGGAGCCACGAATAATGTTTCTTCGTTGCCATATATTTCATTGTGATAAATCTCTGACCATTTATCCTTATCAATCTCTTCAATTGATACAGAAACAACATCCTGGCTTAATTCAAATTCTTCAGTTTTCCCCGGGTTCAAAAAAGAACATTCCTAAAACAGAATGTCCTTTAAGTAAACCAAAATTCTACTGAAAACTTTTGCTTGATTTGGAAAAAGTTTTCAGTAGGAATGATTCTGTTTTTTACAAGCTATTGATTGCTGCAAACAGCTGCATCATCTTTTCTGTGTTCTTGACGCCGGGAGCATCTTCTACGCCGCTGGACACGTCCACAAGTTCGGGGGAGAACTTTGCGCAAATGTCGCCGATGTTCTCGGGAGTGATGCCGCCGGCGAGCCAGAAGGGTGTTTCGCCTGCTTTTTCGCGGAGCAGTTCTTCGGGAATACGTTTTCCGGATCCACCGGGGATGCCTTCTACCTTGGCGTCCAGAAGGACGCGGGGTTCACCGTGCTTGCGAATGGCGGCGAAGTTTTCGAAGTCTTCTGCGGAACCGATGCGAAGGGCGTTGTAGCAGGGGAGGGACGGAGACTGGGCGGCGCTTGCTACTTCTGCGGGAATTGCGTCAAATGCGGGTGCTGCAAATCCGTGGAACTGCACTGCGTCCAGAACGCCTTCGGCCGCAAGCTTAATGGCGGTCTTGCCTTCTTCTGTGGTGGTCTCGGTAATGACGCCAACAAACAGGGGGCAAAGCTTACCTTCCGCTTCGTATTCGCTACGGAGCAGCTGGGTGAAGTCGCGGACGAACTTTTCGTTAGTCAGACGTTTTGTGTTGCTGAAAACGAAGCCCAGCATGTCGGCGCCCATTTCGGCGGCGGCAAAACCGTCTTCTTCGCGAGTGATGCCGCAAATCTTGACCATGGGAATCTTGTGTGCGGCGCGTTCTGCGTCGGCGCTTTCCATACTTGCGTCTGCCATAGCAGCGGCGTAGGCGGCGCGTTTGGCGTCACGGCGTTCTGCAAAGGTCTTCCAGAAGTCACCGCGGCGGTTATCTTCGGCGGTGCCAAATGCGGCAACTAGCTTTGCTGCTAGGGGCGGGTTCTTTGCCACGGCTTCGCCAACGAGAATTCCCTTGAAGCCCAGACTGCGGGCGAATGCGGCGTCGGCAGGAGTGTGTACTCCACTTTCAAAAACAGCCTTTGCCGGCAGCTTGTTGCGGATAGCTGCAGGAACCATGGGGTCGATGTGGAAGGTTGCCAGGTCGCGGGAATTTACGCCTGCAACGATGGTGCGTTCGGCACTTTTTGCTGCGTCGCCGGCAGCTTCCTTGTCCAACGTTTCCAAAACAAGATTCAGCTTTCTCAGATCATCCGGTTCACGGACTTCCACAAAAGCCTGCATCTCAAAACTCTGGGCGCGCTTGGCCATCTTGATCAGCTGTTCGTCATCCAGGATGCGGGCGATCAAAAGAACCGCGTCGGCACCGCAGCGGTAGGCGATGTCGATTTCGTCTTCGAACAGCAAGAAGTCCTTACGGAGCACGGCGCACTTCTTGGTGCCATCTCCATTATCCACGGCCTTGGCCACCGCAATCAGGTCTGCCAAAGTTCCCTTGAAGTAGTTGGTTTCTGTAAGCACAGAAATTGCCTGTGCGCCGGCGGCGGCGTAAGTGCATGCCAAATCCGCAGGAACCAAGTCCGGGGCGATGTCCCCCTTGGAGGGCGAAGCTCGCTTGACTTCGAGAATGGGACCCGGGCGGCCGAGAAATTCGCAACGGCCAACGGTACGCTTTTCGGGAATGTCAAAGCCAAAGGTGAGACCAAGGCGTTCAATGTCTGCACGTCTCTTGTCTACAATCTTCTTTAAAATATCTTCGCTCATTTATAGGTTCCAGGTTCGAGGCACGAGGCGCGAGGTTCCAGGTTCGAGGCTCCAGGTACGAGGTTTGATGTTCGAGGCCCTGGATGCGGGGGCTTGAAATTTTACCTGCAAAATTTAGAAAAAAAGATAAATGAAAAATTGCGTTGGGAAATCGGCTTGCGTTGTTTTGTTGAAATAGTTATATTCTAGCAGTGCAGATACAAAAGGACATAATCAAGTCTAAGTTGCAGGACTATTTTGCGCATCAGGATTCCATTGATGCGGTAATCCTTTATGGCTCCTTTGCGAAAGGTAATTTCAACGAGTATAGCGATATTGACCTTGTGGTCCATTCAAAGGAAAGCCTGGATTTTGATTCGCTTGCGACAATGCAGGTGGAATTGAGTCTTCTTTGCGGTCGAGAAATCGATATTTCGGATTTATCCAAGGCCGAGGGTGTATTTTTGCATCAGGTGATGACCACCGGTGAACGTATCAAGTTTGACCATGCGGTATTCCACAAGTACCTTATGAAGGCCCTCTATTTTTACGAGGATTTTTTACCGATTATCCGTGCTTGCCGTGCAGAAAAAATAAAGAGGTTTGTTAATGGATAAGGATGTACTTCAAGCGAAATTAGAAATGCTTATGCGTTGTGTTGAACGCATAAAGTCGCAAAATATCCAGACTTTGGAAGACCTTGAAAACAGTTTGGATAAACAAGATATTATCCTTTTGAATTTGCAAAGAGCCGTTCAGGTGTGCGTGGATATTGGTAATCACATTGTAGTTGATTACGGAGCATCGCCAGTTACCATGGCGGATACTTTCAAAATTTTATTTGAGAAAAATGTGATTTCAAAATCCAATGCAGATAATTTAGCGAAGGCTGTTGGTTTTAGAAATATCGCAGTACATCAATACGAAGTTATTGACAACAAAATAATTTACTCCATTGTCAAGAATAACCTAAGCGATTTTGTTGAATTTGCTGCGAGCATTGCCCGCTTGTAAGGGCTGAGTTAGCACTTGTCTGTTGTGCTTATCTATAAAAAAGCGTATATTTCTATTTACAGATAATCTCCATTTTGCCCTAGGAGTTTTATATGCGTAAAAAGATTTCACTGATGCTTCCGCTGCTTTGTGCACCACTGGCTTTTTGGGCCTGCGGTGACGGCGAATCCAGTTCCGGGGCTTCTGCAAATGGTTCCGTATCCGAGTCCGATTTGGTTGTTGCGACTTTCGATGATTTGCCTGTTTGCAGCGACAAGCGTGAGGGCGCTACCGCCTACGTGAAGGATGAAAAGACCGCCTACATCTGCGAAGACGGCAAATGGATTTCCGATGACGAAACGGACGGCGACGATTCCTCGTCGAGTGTCAAGCCGGGCAGTTCCTCCTCCTCTGTCAAGCCAGGCTCTTCCAGTAGCAAGAAGGACGACCCGATGTCCAGTAGCAGTATAGTTAGCTCTAGTAGCTCTGCTGTAAAAGTTGAATCGTCCAGTAGTAGTCGCGGTCTTTTTGATATGACGAAGGATGAATTCTTGAATCCGAAGGTTTCGTATGGCGAGATGACTGACACCCGCGACAATAAGACCTATAAGACCGTAAAGATCGATGATCAGGTATGGATGGCCGAGAACCTGAACTATGCCGATTCTACAAAAATGCCGAGCCTGAAGGGTAAGTCCTGGTGCTATGACAATAAGGCTGAAAACTGCGATGTAACCGGTCGCCTTTACATCTGGGCTGCAGCCATTGACTCAGTTGCCTTGGCAAACGATGCAGACAATCCTCAGATTTGCGGCTACGGCGTAGAATGTACGCTGCCGACAGTTGTTCAAGGCGTGTGCCCCGAAGGCTGGCACCTGCCGACATACGAAGAATGGGAGACCTTGTTCACAGCGGTGGGTGGCTCTAGTAAGGCGGGTACGGCACTCAAGTCGCAGACCGGCTGGAAATCGCAGACGGGCGATGCTGCCGATAGGGATGCCTACGGCTTCTCCGCGCTCCCTGCAGGCTACAGACACTACCGTGACGGTTTCGGCAGAGCCGGCGACTACGCCTACTTCTGGTCTACTCGCGAGACCAATATCGGCGGCGCCTACTACATGGTTTTGTACTACGACTACGAGTATGCCGCCCTGAAAGGCACCTATAAGGACGACGGCTTCTCCGTTCGTTGTCTCCAAGACTCCAATTAAACTTTTACCTAAAATAGGTTGTCTAATTCATTTTATTCAATTTACTTACTGTATTGAATAAAAAATACGCTTTTTTATTCAATATGGTTGTTTTACTGGTTAAAAATGCTATTTTTAAGGCATGAAAAGTGCCGTGCTCAATCAGCGAAAAGAACGGGACCGCCTTTTAGCGGAGCCTTACCTTACACGTCAAACGGTGTATGATTTTGAAGCCTTGCTCCAGAGCCCGAACATAAAGTTGTTAACGGGGCCTCGTCGCGTGGGAAAATCCACCCAGGCTATTTTGATGCTGCGCGGGAAGAATTTTGCTTACCTGAATTTCGATGATAATGAATTGCTAAAAGGCTGGAACGAGGAACAGGCGGAAATGCTGCTGAACGAGGTGTACCCGAATTTTCAGTACCTTTTGCTTGACGAAGTCCAGAACGTAAGTGGCTGGGATGTTTTGGTCGGCAAGCTTTTTCGTCGTGGGTACAACCTGGTTATAACAGGTAGTAACGCCAACATGCTTTCGGGAGAAATGGCAACCGTGCTTACGGGGCGATATCTTGAAATCAAGATGCTACCTTTTAGTTTGTTTGAAACATGCTCGTTTAATCGGGAATTGACCAAGGACGATTATCTTAAAAACGGGGGCTATCCGGAAACGGTGTCGCAACGGGCCATAACGCAAACATACCTGCAGACACTGTTCGATTCCATTGTGTACAAGGATGTGGTTCGCAGGCACAAGATCCGAAATGTTACGGACCTGAATAATGTGGCTACATTCCTTCTTGCAAATTTTACGGGAACATTTAGCTACAACGATGTGGCGGATGACCTTGGCCTTTCCAGCGTTGCCACGACAAAAAAGTTCATGGACTATTTGCATGAGCCATTCCTGTTCTATTATCTGGATAGATACAACAACAAATTGAAACTAATGAAAAAGGCTCCGCGCAAGGTCTATGTGGTTGACAATGGCTTTGTTTCGTCGAGGGCGTTTAGCCTTAGCGAAAATCTGGGAAAACTTCTGGAAAATCAAGTCTTTATTGAATTGCTTCGCCGTGGGTACGATACCGAAAAATCCTTGTTCTACTACCATTCTCGCAATGACAAGGAAACGGATTTTGTAGTTCGTGAAGGTAACAAGGTAAAGCAGCTAATTCAAGTTTGTTACGAGATGTCGAACGAAAAAACAGAAAAGCGAGAGGTGGGTAGCCTTGTGGAATGCGCCGGCGAACTGAAGTGCGATAACCTTACCATTGTAACATGGAATGATGAACGGCTCATTGAAAAGAACGGGTATGTTATTAAGGTCGTGCCCGTGGAAAAATTTTGAATGAGATTTTATTGTCTCCAAGACTCCAACTAAACTTTTACCTAAAATAGGTGATTTTGGGTAAATGAAAAACTCCCCGACCATTGTGGTGGGGAGTTTTTTTTAATGCCAGATTCTCGCTTACGCGAGAATGACGCGGGTCTAGCTATTACTTGCAACCTTGACTTCTTCGATCTTCTTCAGCACGGAGCCGTCTTCGATTGCCTTCATGGCCATGTCGTAGCCTTCCTTGATGGTGGCGGCCTTCTTGCTGATGTAGAGGGCGGCACCAGCGTTCAGGGCGCAAGCGTACTTGATGCCCGGACGGCCCTTGCCGTTCAACATGTCCAGACCCAGCTTGAAGTTTTCTTCGCCGGTGCCACCTGCCAGATCGTCTTCGTCCACAGCGGGAACGCCGAAGTCCTTGGGGTCGATACGGTAGGTCTTGTAAACGCCGTCTTCCAGGATTTCTGCAATGGTGGTGGGAACGCAGGGAGAAATTTCATCGTAGCCGTCGTCGCTCAAGGCAACCATGACGCGCTTTGCACCCAGGGCATGTGCTGCCTTGGTGAAGGGTTCCAGCACAGCTTCGCTGTAAACGCCCAGGCAAAGGTACTTGGCTTCTGCAGGGTTGGTGAGAGGTCCGATGAGGTTCATGATGGTCTTGATGCCAAGGCACTGGCGGACAGGACCTGCGAAACGCATGGCGCTGTGATAGACGGGAGCCATAAGGAATACAAAGCCAGTCTTTTCCAGAACTTCGGCTGCCTTTTCCGGAGTCATGTCCAGCTTGAAGCCTGCGGCGGTGTAGAAGTTTGCTGCACCGGACTTGCTGGAAACGGCGCGGTTGCCGTGCTTTGCAATCTTACAACCGCAGGTAGCTGCGATAAGGCCAGACATGGAACTCACATTGAAGCTGCCCTTGCCGTCGCCACCGGTACCCACGATGTCGGTGAGCTCGTCGCCAGCAATGGGGAACTTGCGCTTCTTGCGGCTGAGTACTGCGGCGCAGCCTGCGATTTCATCGGCCACGGGGCCCTTGCAGGAAAGACCTGTAAGAATGGCGGCCATCTGGCGTTCGTCCATGATGCCGTCGGTCAGGTCGTCCATGAAACGTTCTGCTGTCTCGCGGGAAAGATCCTTGCCAACCATGAGGGTGTTCAGGATGCCGCGAACGTCCAGAGGATCGCGACGGTAGTTGAGGAATGCCTTGAAGAATTCGGCTTCCTTGCCGCTGGCGATTGATTCCGGGTGGAACTGGACGCCTTCGATGTCCATGGTCTTGTGACGGATGCCCATGATGTCGCCGTCGTCGGCGCGGGCGGTCACTTCGAATTCCGGCGGGAGGGTGGATTCGTCGATAACCAGGCTGTGGTAGCGGGTGAAGGGGTTCTTCTTGCCGATGGTGCGGAAGAGGCCGCGGCCGTCGGTGTTGATGTCTTCCACGATGCCATGCTTGATGAACTTTGCACCCACGATCTTTGCACCGAAAGCGTAGCCAATAGCCTGGTGACCAAGGCAGATGCCAAGAATGGGGAGCTTGCCTGCGAAGTGCCTGATGGCTTCAACAGAGATGCCTGCATCTTCAGGGCGACCCGGGCCCGGGCTCACAATGAGGCGGCTTGGGTTCAGAGCTTCGATGTCGGCGATGGTGCATTCCTTGCTGCGGAGCACGCGGATTTCTTCGTTAGTGATCTTGGCCAAAGCCTGATACACGTTGTAAGTGAAAGAGTCGTAGTTGTCAATTAAAACGATCATGGTTTAAACCTCGGGTAAAAATGCTTAGACGAAAGACGAGAGGCGAGAGACGAGAGAGTTTAATATCGTGCCTTCGGCACCCATGATATGGCAGCTTTGCTGCCTAATTTTATCTTTCGTCTTTAGTCTGTAGGCGCGTAGCGCCGTTCTCTCGTCTATTTCACTCCTTCCAGGACGGCACGAACGGCACCGAGCTTTTCGTTAGTTTCTTCAAATTCGCGTTCTGCGTTGGAGGCAGCCACAATGCCACCGCCAGCTTGCAGGCTGATCTTCTTGCCCTGCTTCAGGCAGCAACGGATAGAAATACAGAAGTCCAGGTCACCATCGGATTCGATGTAGCCCACAGCGCCTGCATAGAAGCGACGCTTGACTTTTTCCAAACCAGAAAGAATTTCGATGGCGCTGATCTTGGGAGCGCCGCTGACGGTACCTGCGGGGAAGCTGGAACGAAGTACTTCGATGGACTTCTTACCAACGCTTACCTTACCCTGAACGTCAGAAACCAGGTGGATCACATGACTGTACTTTTCGCATTCCATGTACTTCACGGTATCCACGGTGCCGGCGGTGCAGACGCGGCCAAGGTCGTTGCGGGCCAGGTCCACAAGCATCAGGTGTTCTGCCTTCTCCTTGGGGTCGGCCTTCAGTTCCTTCATCAATTCTTCGTCTTCCAGGTCGTTCTTGCCACGGCGGCGAGTACCTGCGATGGGATGGATGGTGGCAATGCCATCACGGACGCGGACCAGGCTTTCCGGGGATGCGCCGATGAACTGGTGAGTACCGTAGTCCAGGTAGAACATGTACGGAGACGGGTTCACGGAACGGAGGCGGCGGTAGATGTCCAATGCCTCGATGTCGCTTTCGAACTGGATGCGGCGAGAGGGCACGGCCTGGACGATGTCGCCGGCCACGATGTGCTTCTGAAGTTCCACCACCTTGGCGGAGTATTCTTCCTTGGACTTGGAAAGATCGGTAACAGTAACGCCCTTGGCCACTTCCTGTTCCGGAGCCAGGTAGCTGAAGTCCATGTCGGCCAGACGCTTCTTCACGTTGTTGATGGCGGCCGGCAGGTCGATCTGGTGTTCTTCGTAGTTCAGGGCGAACAGGTGAAGCTTTTCGGTGTAGTGGTCGAACACGATGTAGATGTGGCCCACCATGAATTCAGCTTCGGGAATGTTCAGTTCATCCACCTGGGGTGCCAGGTGAATGGTATCGCAGCGTGCGCAGAATTCGTACCCCAGGTAGCCCACGCCAGAGGAGGGAATAGGAATCTGGTTAGGGGGCACGGTGTTTTCTGCGGAAATCTTCAGCAAGGCGTCCAGGATGTCGCCTTCGCCTTCCTTCAGGAAAACGCTTTCCTTGCCATCGACGACGATGGACACGTCCTTTTCGTTTTGACGGAGACGGAAGCCTTCGTCCACCATCAAAGTGGAGTAGCGGCTCTTGCCGTGTGCGAAAGATGCGGATTCAAAGATTGCCTTTGCTCCCAGCTTCTTGCCCAGGGAGAAAGGGGTATAGCGTTCGCCAGGAAGGGCGACGTAGATGCTATCGGTGCGAGGTTCTGTCATTTTTCAATCCTCTGTTTTTAACGGACCAAATTTAGCTTTTTAGGCTTTCGTCCTGGAGGATTTCAAATGTAAAGGGAAAAAATAAAAGCCTCCAGGGAGTCTGGAAGCCTTTGCCTTGATTAAATAGTACGTGCAAAAAACCAGACTCTATGTTAGAGTCCGCGCCACCATCGGCCGTCAAAGTTCTTGCAGAGTACGTTAATCATCTTCATGTTCAATAATTTATGAATATCCCTACATGTTGGCAAGGGATTTGTCGGAATTAAGGAAAAAAACTTGTTTTTTTAACAAAGTATTTTGTAATTTGGGCAAACAGCTTAAATTGGGCTGTTTTTCTATATCCCTGGCCGGGCGCCCGTGGCGATTGAGCCGAACCGAGAGGGATTTTTGTTCCAACATACGTTTTTTAGTGGACCAGGTTTGAAAAAAGCCTGTTTTGTGGTGTTTTTGCTGCTTTTTTCCCAGGGGTGGCCTAAAAATAAGGGCGAATTTGCTCTGGATTTCGTGGATACGCCCATTGCGGAGGTGGTTCGGGCTGTTTCCGTGGCATACAATACGTCCATTCTTGTAGATGAAGGTATAGAAACCAGGGTGACATTTCATTTGGAGAACTCTGATTATTTTGATGGCTTGTCAGCATTGTGTCTGGCGAACCATTTGGAATTGCATCAGGAAAATGGGGTACTGCATATCCGCAAAAAGGTGAATCGGGGAGAACATGAATTTACGTTGTCTGATTCCTTGGTGAGTTTGTCTGTGAAGGACAAGGATGTTCGTGAATTTGTTCATGAGTACTCTATGAATTCGGGGTTGAATATTTTGGTTGCTCCGGAGGTGATTGGAAAGGTTTCCGGTGAACTTCGGAATATGAAGGCGAAAGATGCTTTTGTGAAGTTGATAACTACGGCCGGTTTTCGGGTGAAACAATCCAAGGATGTGTTGGTGGTTTTGCCTCAGGAAGTTGGGGTGTCTAAATCCGGTTCGTCGCGGTCTGGTTCATCACCGATCTCAGATAAAATAAAATTGGAACAGCTGGATGGTCGTTTTTCAGCGGAAATTCGTGATGCGCTTTTGGGTGATGCTTTGCAAAGTCTTGCCGAAGTGGCCGACTTGAATTTGGCGGTTTATGGTGACATCCGTGAAAATGTGAACCTAAAATTTGAAGATGTGGATTTGAAAACTCTGGTGGATGCTCTGTTTAAGGGACACCGCTACAGCTATGCTCTGGACTCCAATAATTTGTTCGTGTCCGAAGGCGGAATGCGGAAGGCTCTGTCTTATACGAAACTTTATCCTTTAAAGCATCTTCTTGCAGAACAGGCGCTGGCTCATTTGACGAAGTTTTCCCCAAGTACGGAATTTACTGCAGCGGAGGTTAAGGAACAGAACGCCTTGTTGCTAGGAGGTTCCGATTACGAAATCAAGATGGCGGAAAACTTGTTGCAGCAAATTGATGTGCCCGCTATTCAAGTGACCTTGAGCTGCATTGTGGTGGAATTCAAACGGGGAAAGAATTTCGAAATCGGATTGCATGGGGGCTCCGGCAGAAAAACGGGGGAGTATAACATCGGTGCCCGAGGGTTCCTTGATTTTGTGGACAAGGATTTTTCTGTGTCGGGGGCTTTTGGAAAAATTGGTCTGTTGCCAGATCGTTTTGAATTGGAATTGTCCGCTATGGAGGAACGTAACGAGGCCGAGGTTTTGGCTCGCCCGCGGCTGACGACGTTGAATGGAAATAAGGCTGAACTGAATGTGACCAATACGGTTTATTATCTGGTGAGTCAGGTAACGGCCGATGGATTCCCCATTACAGATTACCGTTCTTTTAATGATGGAATTTCCTTGGAGTTGACGCCGTCGGTGACGCGGGAAGGCGTGATTACGCTGGAGGTGTCTCCGGAAATCAAGACCGCGGGCCGCAGCACTGGAGACGGCCCCCGTGATATCAGTACCCGCAATTTAAAGACGGTAGTTTCCCTGAAGGATGGCGAAACCCTTTGCTTGGGTGGGCTGATTCGTAAGAATAAATCGGAAGTGCGTTCGGCGGTTCCTTTTCTCGGGAGCATTCCTGTGATTGGACGATTGTTCAGTTATGTGTCCGAGGTGGAGGAAGAAAATGAGTTGGCCATTTTTATCACACCGATGCTGGGGCGGTAAGGTATGTGTTTTTGGAGTGGTGTGAATTTGTTGGGTGCGAAACTATTGAATGGTGCGAAACCTGTGCCGGCACGCATGTGTACTTGGGAAATGGTAACAACCTTTGACGGGCATCCTTCGGAAGAACAACTGTTGAAACAATTTCATTTGGACTTTCCTCAGATTGATGTTTCGAAGATTTTAGTGACTTTAATGACTTCGCAGAATTCTCCGGAAGGACGAAAACTGCGGTACTTGGTGATGATGCCTGAAGATGATGTGGGGGAGAACCGTCGCGGTTTTATGGATAATTTCCCAGGTTGTTTTTCGAGACGATTGGTGCCACGACAAGCGTGGTTGTTCGGCTGGGCGGATCAGCAATTTCCAGACGTTAATGGAAATTGTTTGTTCTGGAAAATCGTAGATGGTGTGCTCTACATCTTGGTGTTCTTTGAAGGACGGCTTTGCCATTGGTCCGAGGAAATTGGATATGGCTTGGAAGAGGAGGATGCCCAAAGGGGGATGGTAGAAAATCGTCTGGAACGTTTTAGAAAGTTCTTGAATACGGATGCTTTGTTTTCTAGGGTGGAAAAATTTGCAGAAGTTGGAATGGATGAGGATAGGCTTGATGTCCGCGGGGGTGTTTGCGAAAGACGACTTTTCAAGAAGGCGGTGAAGGATTCCTTTTGGAAAAATATTGATTTGCGAAAAACGGGGAAGGACTCTTTGTTGATTGAAGAGCGCCCGCATAAAATCGGGCTTTGCAGTGGATTATTGTTGGCTATTTCTGTCCTTATAATTGTGGGGTTTGCGCTGGACTGGATGCTGAAATATGTAACAGATTTTGGGACGGCTTATGTGAATGAAAAAATGGTGGATGCGATACCTGTGGAATTAGATGTGCCGGAGTTGGTTGAAATCTTGGAGGAACGAAATGTGAGTTTTCGAGAGGAGGTTCCTAAGCCTCGAAAAGAGATTTCTTATGAGGAAAGTCGGCCGACTTGTATTTTGCCGGAAGTTCATTTGAAGGGAATTGTGGGGGAGAAATTGTTTGTGGCAATTGTGGATATTGCCGAGCCTGCGAAAACTTTTTTTGTTGGGGATTCGCTAGGGAATTTTATGGTGCAGGAAATTGAACGGACTCAAGTGCAACTTGTCTGCGGGGATTCTTCCGCTGTGATTTCGATGAGGTAAATATGGTGCTTGGTGCGCTTGTTTTGAGGTGCCGCGGTGCGGTGCTGCCCCTTGTGCTAGGGATTGTTCTTGCGGTGACCTGCATGCTGACGGCGCTTTTGCGGATGCCGGGAGGCGTGGGCAGAATTGCCCTGCGGGAGGCGGAAAGATTGCAGGATATTTATGACGGGGAGTCGGCTATTCTTGCGGAACTGAGCGGTTTTCCGCAGGGTTATTTTGAAGGAAACGATTGGGGATGGAAACTGCCTGAAGTTACGAAGGAAATGCGTGGGCCTTGGATGGAATATTCTGCGGGCAACGTGAGGGCCTTAACTGGCATTGCAATAGAAGGCTTGAGTCGTCTTGCTTATGGCCAGCGGAAATTGATTGCAGACGGCCTCCGTGAGAATCTGAAAAAGGAAATCTTGATGGCGCCCAACCTGCAGGCGAAATCGGGCAACCGCCGGCTTTTCGGCGGCGCAACTTCTATGAGCTTGATGGTACAAGACGGAGACCTGTATCTGGATTTGTCGGGCCACGCCGCCTGCGGGAACTTTTATTCAACCGGCAGTCTCACGCTTCGGGGCTCCGCACGTTACGACACCCTCCGGCTATATTCCGCGGGCCCGCTGCTTATCGCGGGCAATATTTCCGCCAGCTACCTCGAAGCCTACACCGCCGCTGAGGTAGACTTCTCCCGCAGCGAGTTTCTTTCGCACATTCAGGATCCGCGAGGCGGAACCTTCTTGCGGGACTCCTCCGTTGCGGTCATCGTCGCGCAGTTCGGTCCCCAAGGTTCTCCCACCGTTTTTGCAAAGCCTTTGCTCCCCGCGTTCATAGACGGCAAACGCGTTCCCTTCCAATGGTCCCTGCAATGAAGTCCCGCGGTTTTACTTTGATGGAGGTCCTTGTGGCTCTTGCTGTGCTTGGCGCATCCACCGCAGTCTTCTTCCGGTATATAGATGGCTTCCAGCGCCAGCGGGACATAGAGCGAAATCAAGCCAAGGCTTTTATCTGTTCCGCCAATGCCATGGAATACTTGGTACTGCACGTTCCCTCCTGCGCGACGGCTCAAAATTTCGCGGTCTCACAAAATGTTGCGATCTCACAAATCGTTGCGGCCTCTGCCCAAAGCGCGAACGTCGATTGCTCCTCCACGTTCTATTCCTTGTCTAAAGTCCCCGGTGTTGCGCCTCTGCTCGTTGCGACGGTCTACACCGAAGCTGTCCGTCCTGTAAAGCTCCGGAGGCTCATTCCGTGCGTCAATTCAAAGACCCGCTGAAAAACAAAGCCTTGCGGCCCCACAACGCCCACAAAGGCTACACCCTCATCGAACTTCTGGTAGCCCTGGCTGCGGCCTCCATCCTCAGCGCCTCGGCCTTGCAACTCTACAGCCGGTTCCACCATCTTACCCTTCATTTCATCAAGGACTACCAGCGGGAATCCTCGGAACTTATCCAGCAAATGCACCGCGCGATTCCCTACAGCAAATCACGTGGCGAAACCATTAAAAGAAAAAATCCCCGGCCTTAGCCAGGGATTAAACTTTCGCTTTTTTTAAGGATTACTTACCCAGGTCCACGCCCTGAACGTTCTGATTTTCCTTACGAGCCTTGCTGACTTCAATCATATTGCTGATGTAGTGCATGAAGCTCAGAACGCCCACAGAGAGGAAGCCGATGGAATAGAGGGCGAGGAACGGTCCGATGATGAACTTCTGTGCGCCGATGTATTCCAACATACCGAAGATGCAGTAAATGCCAACGCCAAGTTCGATGACTGCCTGCCAGGGGAACTTCTGCTTGTAATGGCTGGTGGCCTTCTTCTTCTGGCCGGCACCGCTCTTCGGAGTACGGACGAATCCGCTCTTGCGGCCGGTGATTGCTGCGAACACTGCCTTGGAGTTGCTGACTGCGATACCTACGCCGAGAGCCATGAGGATCGGCATGCTGAGAAGGCGGACCTTCCAGCCGGTGTAGCCGGAGCAGCGCTGAGCAACGAAGTAAAGGACAGAAGGAGCGATTGCTGCGAGGAAGATGAAGCTGAAGCCGACGGTGTATACCCAAGTCGGGAGGTGTGCCACCGGTTCAAAGAATGCCAACAGCGGCCATGCGCAGAGGGCAGTGAAAAGCATGCAGGGGTGAATAGAGTAGTGGGTGGTATGCAGGATTGCACCGATCTTCACGCGGAGAGGAACGTCAGCCTTCAGAACGCGGGGGAGGATCTTCTTTGCAGTCTGGATAGAACCCTTAGCCCAACGGAACTGCTGAGCCTTGAAAGCGTTGATATCGTTGGGAAGTTCTGCCGGAACGATCACGTCGAACACGAACTTCATCTTCCAACCAGCAAGCTGAGAACGGTAAGAAAGGTCCATGTCTTCGGTCAGGGTGTCGCCTTCCCAGCCGCCACCGCCATAGATGGCCTGCTTACGCCAGACACCTGCGGTACCGTTGAAGTTCATGAAGAGCTTGCCCCAGCTACGTGCGGACTGTTCCACCACGAAGTGGCCATCGATACCGATGGACTGAGCAAGGGTAAGACCGGATTCGGTGCGGTTCAAGTGGCCCCAACGACCCTGGACCAGGCCCACCTGTTCGTCCATCACCATGTACGGAATGGTCTTCAGGAGGAAGTCCTTTTCAGGTACGAAGTCGGCGTCGAAAATAGCGAGGAAGTCACCCTTGGCGATAGCCATTGCTTCCTTAAGTGCACCAGCCTTGAATTCCTGACGGTTGGTACGGTGAATGAGCTTGATGTCGTAACCCTTGGCGGCCAGTTCTTCGACCTTCTTCTTGGCGACTTCATAGCATTCGTCAGTAGAGTCGTCCAGAACCTGGATTTCGTGCTTGTCCTTGGGGTAGTCGATAGCGCAGACTGCTTCAAGGAGACGTTCCACGCAGTTTGCTTCGTTGAACACCGGCAACTGGGTGGTGACCTGGGGGAGGTCTTCCATGGAGTGTTCGCGATAGTACTGAAGGATCTTCTTACGATCGGAGAGTCGGGTGGTGCGGCTGTTCTTGAGGAACAAGTAGATGCTGTAGTAGCAGCTGAAGCCGTAGATGACGAGACCAACGCCCGCGATTACGTAAATCACGAACATGATATCCAGTAAGATCGTACTGATTGCCATAAAAACCGTATAACCTGTTTAACACTTTTGCTTTTTACAAAGCTTGGCGCCAAATATAGAAACCATTGGCAAAGTTTGCTACATTATAACCGATTTTTTACTTAAAATCTGTAAATATGACTGACAGTTTACAAAACAGCCCCATTGCGCGTTGGATTCGAACAAATGAAAAATCTGAGGGTTTTGCGGAAAATCTGCAAAAATTGCTTGCTTTCGCTTGTTCTAACTGGATTCAGCGGGGTTCTGGCGTGGTTTTGAGCCCAGAATCGGCCCTGGCCAAGGTGGTTTCTGCCCATTTGAACCAGTTCCCGGTGGGGGAATGGCTGGATTCTCCTAAGGACTTCTCCTCCGAAATTGCCGATTTTTGTGAAAAAACAAAGAATTTGGACCTTCCAGAGGTTTTAAAGCAGGACTTCCCTTCGGAACTGGACTTGCGTGGGGTGGTCTGTCCCCGGAATGCCGCCCGCAGCCGCCTGGTGCTGTCCGGACTGCCCGAAGGTTTTCGCATCCATATATTATTAGACGAGGGTTCTCCCATCGAAAATGTGCCGGGAGCCTTGGTCGCCGATGGTCATATTGTTGAAAATCGTCACAAAAAAGGCAATTTTTGGGTTTTAACGGTGGTCAAACGGGGAATAAGAGTGTAGATTATGATTAGTGGAAAATCGCATTCTTATAATAGGTGACGAACTTTTAGGAGAGCAGGGCGAGGCGGCTAACCGTTTCGCGGAGCTTCTTTTGTGCCGTGAGGCCAACCGTCCTATCCAATTCTTTATTAACGCACCTGCGATTCAGACTATTCCCCAGTTTGTAGCCCGCGCTTCCTCCGACATTATTGGAAAAAAGGCTGGTCGAATGATTTTCGGCCTGGGTCTTAAGGATTTGAAGCGTGGCGGATCCGACTACAACAAGGTTTTTGAACAGTACAGCGCCTTGGCCGACGAAATTATTAGCAAGACCATGTCCCCGCTGCATTTTTTGACCATTCCCACAGATACGCTGCCCATTGCGCCTGCCCAGGTGGGGGCCCTGAACGAAATGATCCTGGGTTTCCGTAACAAAAATCCGGAAAGGGTGAAAATCCTTGATTTTGCCGCCTATGTGGAAGTTTTTAAGGAAAAACAGCTGGAAAGGGGCAAGTTTGGCCGTAGTTTATATACAGAAGACGGCAAACCCACCTCCCTTTGCAATACTTTATTGGCTGTTTTCCTGTACGAAGAGATTATAAAAGAGTTGAAATAAAAGATAAGGAGTTAAAAATGAGCTTAACAGACGATAGTTACGCAAGAAAGATCGCAGCCCAGAGCCGTGCCTGGGACTCTACCAGTGACAACCGTAAGAAGGAACGTACTCCGAGAGAACCTGCCGCCCCGAAGATGGGAGTCTGCGACAAATGCGGCAAGGAAGCTTTGCTCAAGACCTTCCGATTCAAGGAAACCACGGTT
Organism: Fibrobacter sp.; assembly: GCA_024399065.1. Taxonomy (NCBI): domain Bacteria; kingdom Pseudomonadati; phylum Fibrobacterota; class Fibrobacteria; order Fibrobacterales; family Fibrobacteraceae; genus Fibrobacter; species Fibrobacter sp. Next base: position 19,741 of record JAKSIB010000016.1, read on the forward strand.
TCCAACGGTGCCGCAAGCTTTGGAACGGTCACCAAGCACCTTTGTGAAGATTGCGCTCCCAAGTCTCGAGCCCAGAAGGATGCCGAAGTCCCCCAGATGGACAAGAAGCAGCTGAAGAGTCTTATGCGAGCCGCAAAGAAAGGCCTCCTTTAAGCAAAATTTTCCCCCTTACCAAAAAAGGGGGATTTTTTTAAATTTGGCGCGCTCTTTTAAGAACGGAGAAGCCAAATGTCTAACATCAATGCTAAGGAATCCGTCAAGAAGTTCTTGAACGAATCCGTCGCAACCATCACCCCTGAATTGGTAAAGTCCATCAAGAGGGGTTACACCAAGCAAAACTTGATTAGCGACCTTATGTCCGGCGTCATCGTTGGCATTTTGGCTTTGCCCTTGGCAATCGCATTCGCTATCGCTTCTGGCGTCGGTCCGGAACAGGGCCTTTACACCGCCATCATTGCTGGTTTCACTATTAGCCTTTTGGGCGGTTCCCGCTTCCAGATCGGTGGCCCTACCGGTGCTTTCATTGTGATCGTCTACGGCATCGTTAGCCAGTATGGTTACGATGGCTTGGCTTCTGCAACTCTCTTGGCCGGTATCATCCTGATCGTCTTCGGCCTCGCAAAGTTCGGTGCCATCATTAAGTTCATTCCTTATCCGGTGACTGTGGGCTTTACCGCAGGTATCGCCGTGATCATCGCCCTGGGTCAGGTTCCCAACTTCTTCGGTCTCCGTTTCTTGGCTAAGGACCCTGCCGATGCTATCGGTAAGATCAAGCTTTACGCTTCTTCTCTCGATACCATCAACATCTACTCCGTGATTATCGGCCTCATCGCTCTCGCCGTTTGCATTTTCTGGCCCAAGATTACTTCCAAGGTTCCTGGCTCCCTCATTGCTATTATCGTCGCTACCGTCATTGTCAAGGTTCTCGGCTGGGACGATCCCGTTAACGGTCACGGCGTGATGACCATCGGTATGAAGAACCACATTCCGTCTGGTTTCCCCACCCCGCACCTCCCGAACATCAGCCTGGACATGATGCAGAAGGTTTTCCAGCCGGCATTGACCATTGCTATTTTGGGCGCTATCGAATCCTTGCTCTCTGCAGTGGTGGCTGACGGTATGACCTCTACCAAGCACCGCTCCAATACCGAACTTTTCGGCCAGGGTGTTGCTAACCTCTTGAGCCCCATGTTCGGTGGTATTCCGGCTACCGGCGCTATCGCACGTACCGCTACCAACATCCGTAACGGCGCTGTTTCCCCGATTTCTGGTCTTGTTCATGCTGTTGTTCTTTTGCTCATCATGCTGGTTCTCGGTAGGTATGCTGAAATGATCCCGATGGCTGCTCTTGCCGCTGTGCTTTTCCAGGTTGCATTCAATATGTGCGGCTACCGCGCAGTGATCAAGATGTTCAAGCTCCCTAAGAGCGACGTCATGGTGATGCTTGTTGCTTTCTTCCTCACCGTGGTCATCGACCTGACTGTTGCTATTGAAGTTGGTGTTCTTCTCGCTGCAATCCTCTTCATCAAGCGTATGAGCGAAGTTGCCGAAGTGGACGCTGTTACCGATGCAATCCGTGCTGATGACGAAGAAGTGACCCACAACGAACTTGCCCGCCAGGTTCCCAAGGGCGTTATCGTTTACGAACTTGCTGGTTCCCTCTTCTTCGGTGCTGTAGACAAGTTCAAGGAAACCTTGAATCGCATCGCCGTTAAGCCCAAGATTCTTATCCTCCGCATGCGTAGCGTTTCCAGTATCGACGCTGCCGGTATCCAGATGATTGAAGACTTGATGATCCGCTGTAAGAAGGACGGCACCCAGTTGCTCCTTTCCGGTGTGCATGCCCAGCCGGTGGTTGCTCTCACCCGCGCAGGTGTGCTGAAGCAGCTCGGCGAAGAAAACGCTCTGGGTAACATCGATGCAGCCCTGAACCGTGCCCGCGAAATCCTCGGCCTCCCGCTGGTTAGCGACACCTACGATCCGAACCCCACCGTTAGCTGGGAAAAGGGTCTGGACAAGCCCTGGATGCCTGAAGAATCCAACGCTGCAGTGGCTGAAGGCACTCCGGAAGTAATCGCCGAAAAGGTCGCCGACGAACCCGTCTGGAAGATTGAAGACGACAAGAAGTAAAAAAGTCTTTTACATTTTACGAAAGATGACGCCAATCTCCTTATGGGTGGCGTCATTTTTTTGCAATTTTCTAGGATGGTTCTTGTTTTTTTGGGGGAGGGGACTTATATTTAAATTTAATTGGAGTTGTCTATGAAAAAGATGTTGTTATGCATGTTTATTGTGGTAGATTGCGCTTTGGCTTATGTTCGTTGGGGTTTGCCTTATACAATTGACATTTCTACTTATGCGGTGAATGATTATTCTCACTATACCAATGGTACGTCTAACTTGTCGAGATCAATTCGGCATAAAAATCGTTTTGTAAGTCAGATGATGTCAAGTATAAATAGCAGGTATCCGAATATAAGTGTAAATCATGTGATTGATAGAACGGATTCGACAGCTACAACATTTAATTTTGTCAACGATGCTAACCATAATTCTGAAATTGTCTTTTTTTCTGGACATGGAAATGTTGGGCTTGTTGCACTTTATGATGGCATAACGAACTTAGGAACTTCAAAAAAATTTGAGTCGTTTAATCGTTGGGTGTTTCTTAACGCGTGTTTGGTTTTGGATACAACAGAGGCTTATGCAACAACTTGGTTTAATGGCGCTCATGCCGTTTTGAGTTTTAAGTCTTTATCCTACGAGTTCGTTAAACCGTATAATTGTTTCATTAATTGTGACCATCATCGTAGTGAGGATACTTTTAATTACTTTGCGGATTATTTTATTGAGGATGGTTCTGAAATTTGGGATGCGTACAATAGGGCGGTAAGAAAGGCTATTTATTCAAATGGAAATCTTGGAATCGAGCCTGGTATTATGTATGTGGAAGGAACTGCTGAAAATGGACAATTTGTTGATTTTTCAGAGGAACGATTCCAGAATGTTTATAATGGCCCGTTACCTCCTTCGGCGGGACGAGTAAAAAGAAAAACTCAACCTCATGGAACTCCGGCATATTAGAGAGGTAAAAATGCGTAGTTTTATTAAATCGTTATTATTCCTGATTTTTATTTGCTTGTGCGCTTGTGATGGTCAAATGGAGGTTCAGTGTGCGGGTTGTTTACCTCCGGATTTGGTAACAACAGCATTTGTTCCTGGCACTTCGGATTCCGTCCAGATTCAATCAATCAACGATAGTCTTGTTGAAGCTGGTGTTATTGGTGCAGAAAAAATGGATTCTCTGCGGATAGTTTACGCAGGTCATAGTATATCCGTTTATTGTGATGTGTCGAAACATGTTATTGGGGATGTTCGCCATTTGGTTCGTGGTGATACTGTTTTCTTCTGGATTTCTTATGAGAATTTGAAAAAGGATTATTCAAAGGCATCCTTGTGTGCAGATATGTACGAGGGTTTTGACGATTATCCAAAATTTGATATCTATTTATCAAAGGATTTGAAAATAAAATATTTTGTTGTGCTGGGGAAACCATCTATTATATGCGATGTAGAAACTTATGTTGGTGAAAAAACTGACGATGGTGGGTGGGAATTTTCTTCTGATAATAAAGAATCTTTTATATGGTAGGAGCGGGGTTTAAATGGTCTTTGGCAAAATGACTTTGTTTGTTTTTTTTGTTGCGTTTGTGAGTGTAAGTGCTCAGCCTGTGGTTGTTTTTTCTAAAAAGACAGAAAATTTCCTGGGAAATCGAAAAAATATTTCTGTATATAGAACGGCTCAATTTGATGGAAATGTTGCGGATGGACAGGATGTTTTTAAAAAGGCTTCTTCCGTGGCGTCTATAAAGGGGCTTCAATCTGAAAAAGTCATTAAAGCCGTGGATAGCGAAATGAAGGCTATCGGTTACAGAACGAAAATTGGAAGGAGTGGCGAGTTGCATGCTCTGCCTAGTAGGGCGCACATCGTTGATGTCTCTTGCTTGAACGATAATTCATACTTGTGCGGTCTTGGAATCCTTGACGATATATTGCCGTATTCTGTAAGAAAAGATTTTGATTTTCTTAATGTAAGCTACGAATATGTTGGTGATGAAAAAGAAAAACAAATTTCTGGTTATGTTTTTTCGTATAAGCGTGTTTATGACAATAAAATTGTTGTTGGATCGTCCAACTCTCTTGATGTCTATGTAAAAGCAGATGGTCTTTTGAAATCTATAGAGATTGAATTCGATTTAATAGAAAATACAAATGATGTTTTTTTTGTTGAAGCAGATGTAGGTTTGAACAAGGCCGCTTTGGTTGACGTGGTAAATAAGAATTTCAGTATGGTTAAAGCTTTGAATGACGAGGATTCTCGTATAAATGTTAAAAGAGTGGACGTTTTTGGTGTGACTGAAGCCTATTGTCCTCTTCAAAGCGAAACTGATGTGCGAGTGTTTATTCCCTGTTTATCATATTCTGTAAAAATTGATCTTGAATCAGGTGATACTTTTACGACTGTTATCAACGCTCCGTATACTCCGTCAGTTATTCCGTAGACGCAAGGAATTTTTGTTGCGGCTCTTTGTGTGAATGGTATAATTTTTTTCTATTTTGACTACCATGTTCAAGATCGGCGTTATGGCTTCTGGCGGCGGAAGCAACTTTAAAGCAATTATTGACCGCATCGGCGAGGGCGACCTTGAAGCCCAGTGCAAGTTCCTCATTACCAATAACGGTGGTTGTGGCGCAGTAGGCCATGCTACTACCTACGGTATCCCGGTTTACCATATTTCCGGTAAGACTCATCCCGACCAGGCTGAGTATGAGAAGGCTTTGTGTGCCGTGTTGGACGAACGCCCAGTGGACCTGCTGATCTTGGCTGGCTACATGAAGAAGTTGCCGGATTGCCTGGTGGCTAAGATGCAGGATCGCATCTTGAATATTCACCCGTCCTTGTTGCCGAAGTTTGGCGGTAAGGGCTTCTGGGGACTCCACGTTCACGAAGCTGTGCTTGCTGCAGGTGAAACAGAGTCTGGCCCCACGGTTCACCTGGTTTCCAATGAAATCGACCGCGGCCGCATCCTTGCTCAGCGCAAGGTACCTGTGATGCCTGACGATACTCCTGAAACCCTGCAGGCCCGCGTGCTGGAACAGGAACACGATATCTTCTGGCGTACCATCAAGGAATACGGGGAAAACTTGCAAAAGTAATTCCCGAGCCTGTAACCTGGTGCCTGAAACCTGATAATGAAATTTAAGCCTCCTGCATTTGTGGATGGAATTGAAGCCCCCATCGATGGTGAGGTGGCTTTCCGCAGCAATTTCCCGGGAAAAATCATTGTCGGCATCGACGAAGTGGGTAGGGGCCCTTTGGCAGGCCCTGTGGTGGCCTGCGCCGCCGTTCTTAAGTCTCCGGATATTCTGCCGTCCTTGAACGATTCCAAGAAGCTGACCCGCCCCAAGCGCGAGGCCATGTACGACGCCGTAAAGGACGCCTGCATTTGCTATGCCATCGCCAGCGCAAGCGTTGCAGAAATTGACTCCATCAATATTCTTGAAGCGGATTTTTTGGCGATGCGCCGCGCCTTGACTGCTCTAGGGATGCCTGGCCTGGAAGTTTCCGAACCGGAAATGCCTGTGGAGGTGAAGGGCTCCTTTGCAGATTGCGTTGCGTCCTTTAATGCCGAGATTTCCTGCGCCGATCTGTTTACTCCCGCAGCTCCTGAAGTGCTGGTCGCTGTGGACGGAAACCTGAAGATTCACGGCGTTCCCGATGAAATCCAGATTCCCGTGGTGAAGGGTGACGGTCGCGTGGCTTCCATTTCTGCAGCCTCCATTTTGGCCAAGGTTTACCGTGACCGCTACATGGATGAACTGGAAAAGACATATCCGGGTTACGGCTTTGACAAGCACGCCGGTTATGGAACCAAGGCTCATTTGTCTGCAATCCGCAAGTTGGGGATGACCCCGGCCCACCGAACCAGTTTCCACCCCAAGGGATTGGAAACCCTGTAGAACCCAAGTTAAATAGTTTTTACTGTGATTTTTAACAAATTCCGGGGACTGTTGTAGTCAAATACAACGACGTTTTTTCGGTTTTTACTTGACTTTCAAAATTCAGTATTTAGATTTTGTGTAGAAATAGAGAATCAGCCTATGTCACGAAAATTACTTGTTTTGCCGGTTTGCCTTTCCCTAGCTTTTATCGCTTGCAAGGACGCCGTTGAAGATCACATCAAGTCCAACAAGATTACCGCAGAGGTGGATCACGATGCTGTAGCCGTGTTCAAGGCTAAGGTTCGTAGCTCCGTTGGTCAGAGTCAGTTCCTCAAGGCAAAGACAGAAACATGGAAAGATCTCCACGTTGGTTCTCTTATTCGTGATAACGACCAGGTCCGTACTGAAAAGGAATCCGAAGTGATTCTCAATACGGCGGACGGTACCGTTTTTATCATTGCCGAAAATTCCAATGTTGAATTCAATGCCGATCTGCAGAGCACCATCAAGGGTGAGGTGAACATCTACATCCGCAATGGTAACATCCAGTTCGATGTCCAGAAGCAGAAGGACAACCAGTTCAATTTCAAGACCGGAACCGCAACTGCATCGATCCGCGGTACCGCAGGTTTCGTGGGTAGTCTCGATGGCCAGATGGTTGCCTCCCTGAAGGAAGGTAAGGTGGAAGTCAAGGACGCCAAGGGCCGTTCCACCAATATTGCCCAGAACCAGACTCTTCTCGTGACCAAGTCCGGCGATGCCAAGACCATTCCTTTGGAATCTTCCGGTACAACCGCCTTGTTTGCGGCTCTCGAAGAAATGTCCAAGTCCGGCGCCCTGGACAACATGGAAGAACTTGAAAAGAACCTCCAGGCATTCGATGCCAAGTACGTTGACCAGAAGAAGGAATTCGAACAGAACCTTGAATTCCGTCCGGTGGTTATTCCCAAGGCTATTAACCGTCCGTCCGTAACCTTGAAGGCCCAGATGACTCCTGGCGTCTATGTGACCGTGATGGGCCAGACCGATACTGTTCCTGCAAGCGGCGTCTACGAACGTACCTTCAGCTGGGATGAATCTGCAACCGGTACCAAGCGCTTCATGGCTACCTGTAGCAACGGCTCCGTGGAAGTCCCCTGCAACGTGTGGGAGACCGAATACGAACCTACCGCTCCTGAAGCTCCGGCAGAAGAAGTTGTTGAAGATACTTTGGCTAAGGCAGACTCCCTGGCTGTAGATTCCTTGGCAAAGGCTGATTCCGCTGTGGTGGATTCCGCTGCCGCCGCTCCCGCAGAAGTGGCTGCCGTAGAACCGGAAAAGAAGGCAAAGCCGGTTAAGAAGCCTGCTGCTGTCAAGATTCCTGAACCTCTTCCTCCTGAATGGATCCTGAAGCTTATGGGAAACACCTTGGATCCTTTGGATTCCTTGGAAGAAATTTCCATGAAGAAGCTTCAGGCCTTGGGACATTCCCGCTTCAACATCCTCGTGTACAAGCCTAATTGCTCTAAGGACAATAGCTGCCTTGAAGAAGTGGAATCCGTAACCGTATATCGCAACGACGAGGAGTTGGTTGTCTTCCAGGGTGAAAACCTCAGGACGATCAATCCGGTTGACGTTAATATTGAAAATGGCAAGGTCGACGTCTACAAAGTTGTCGTGAAAATGAACGACAAGAAATTCGCCGACGTTGTATCTATGAAAACCTTCCAAACCAAAATTGTCTCTTCCAGGTAGAAACTGTTTAGATTTGTTTTCACCTCTGTGTAAGATTTTGGTCACAAACCACTAAAAAGTCCCTAAACGGGGACTTTTTTTGTAGATTGTGGTTATAAGCCCAAAACAAATGTTTTTTGTATTGCTATCTTGTTGATTAACAACGAGTTACGCACCTGATCGGTAGGGAGGTTGTCTTGAACAATTCGATTCCTTTAGTTCAAATGGTTATGCAGTCGGACATTGCTACGATTGTGGTTCTCTGCATTCTGGCAGTGATGTCTCTGGGCTCCTGGGGCATTATCATTGTCAAGTACGTCGTACACCGCAAGAACAAGCATGCGAACGTGGTCTTTTTCCGCAAGTTCAGCAATGTGACCCAGTTCGTGGAACTTCAGTCCCTTTGCGAAACTGCCGATGACAGTGCCCTTCGCCGTTTGACAGAAGAAGTGCTGAAGGAAGCTTCCAAGTTCAGTAACTTCGTGAGTTACGACTCCATCCAGCACCGCGCCTCCTTGCTGGAAGATACCATCCAGCGTTCCATCGAAGGCCTCCGCCTGACCGAAGACCGCTACCTGAGCTTCCTGGCTACCGCCTCCAACCTGGCTCCCTTCTTTGGTTTGCTTGGTACTGTGTGGGGCATCATGGTGGCCTTCTTCCAGATTGGTCAGCACGGTTCTGCCGACTTGACCGTCGTGGCTCCGGGTATCGCTATGGCCTTGATTACCACCGTTGGCGGCCTTGTGGTTGCTATTCCCGCATCTGCCGGCTACAACTACTTTACTTCCAATAACGGTCAGAACGAAATTTCCTATTACAACTTTGGTTCCCAGGTGCTGAGCTTGTTCAAGCGCGGCGACTTGCTCGCTCTTGAAGAAGTGGCTGGCTAGGAGGCTTAAGTGAAGCGTAGCCGCGGAAAAGAACTTAAGCAGGAAATGAACCTGACGAACATGATCGATATCGTGTTCGCCATCTTGATTGTGTTCATTATCTGCGCCCCCTTGATGAGTCAGGGTGTCAAGGTGGATTTGCCCAAGGCCGAAGCCCCCACCATGGAACAGGAAAAACTGTTGAAGGTTTCCATCACCAAGAGCGAAGAAATCTACATCGCCGACATGATGGTGGAATTCAGCAGCTTTGACAATGTTTTCAAGTCCTTGTGGGACGGCAATATGGCTGTTGTCATTAACTCCGACGAAGATGTACATTACGGTCTTGTAATGAAGGTGGTGACCCAGGTCCAGAAGCTTGGTGTTACAAAGCTTGGATTCCTTACTATGAATCCTAAGGAAGCTCCGGGTAGAAAGTGAGCAATAACGAGAAAGGAAAGATTCAGTATTTCGCTGATGGCGACAATGGCATGATGGTGAAAATCATCGTGTGTGCTGTCGTATTCCATGTCGTTATCGCAGGCATTTGCATCGGGATGCATTACGTGAACTTCAAGTCTGAACCCGAACCTATTCCAGTGTTTGAAATGGTCCAGGTTCAGCAACAGCAGGTCGCCCCGCCGGCTCCACCAAAGCCGAAGCCTCCTGAACCGCCGAAGGAAGTTCCTCCCGAACCTAAGAAGGTGAAACCCAAGCCGGAACCGAAGCCTAAGATTAACGAAGAACTTCCGCCGGAAATCAAGCCGGAAGAAGAAAAGAAGCCTGAGCCCGAACCGGAACCAGAACAGGAACCGCAGCCGGAACCTGAGCCGGAGCCGACTCCCGAACCGGCCAAGGATGACTTTGATATCGATGACATGGACTTGCCTGCAGCCGTTGAAGCTCCCAGCTTGAATCCTGTTGGCTCCGTGGACATGGACCCGTTGATGCAGGTCTACCTGGAACGTCTGAAGCAGATTATCATGGGCAACTTTAACCCGCCCACTAATTTGAATGTGAAGAAGAGTATCAAGACCACGGTGCAGTTTACCATCGACCGCTTTGGTGGAATTTCTGCAATTACGTTGAAGCGTTCTTCTGGCAACTCCACCTGGGATCACCTTTCTGTTCGAGCAGTGAAGATTTCCAAGGTGCCGGAACTGCCGTTCAACTTTAGAGCTCCCAGCTTGACTTTGCATTTTAATTTCACTCCGAACTGATCGGTGAATGGGTTGAGGAAATAGAAGAGATATATGAAGTACGTAGCTAAAGCATTCAAGTTTTCCACATTGGCAGCGTCGATTGCCTTTTGGATTCTGTTCTTGTTGCCGACCATGAGCTCTGCTGCCATCGATACGATTGCAGTGGACGTGGGTATTTCTGTTTTCAAGACTATGCCTATTGGCATTGTGCCCTTTACCGAACCTAAGGGAAATATTGAATGGATCGAAGAAAAGCCTCACCAGATCCTGACTCGTGATGCTAATCTTTCCGGTCGTTTCGAAGTGGTGGCTTCCGATAAGTTCAACTTGGCCTTGTTCAGCCGCAATCATGTGAAGCACTACGTGACTGGTCAGGTTTCCAAGCAGGATGGCAAGCTCCGTGTGGATTGCTTCTTGTACATTGCCCAGACTAAGGACATTCTGCTTGGCGAATCCTATGTGGTTCCTCAGCAGGAATTGCGTAAAGTTATGCACAAGTTCTTTGACTTGGTGATCAAGCGCCTGTGGGGCGAACGTGGCGTGGCATCTACAAAGCTGGCCTACGTTTCCAAGATGGATGGAATCAAGCAGGTTGTGGTTTCCGACTACGATGGTTATCACCGTTCCCAGATTACCCGCGATTCCAGCATCAGTATGATGCCTGTGTGGATGAAGGGCAATTCTGGCCTTGTGTACGTAAACTTCAAGACCAATCGTCCTCGCCTTTACTTGAAGAAGTTTGGTGGTGCGGAACAGCCGTTGTTCACCCATTTGGATCAGACTTACAGTCCGGCGGTAAACCCGGTGACTGGCGAATTGCTTTTCTCCTCTACGGTGGATGGCAAGACGGATTTGTATATCGGCAATATGACTACGGGTAGGGCAAAGAAGTTTGCTTACCTGAAGTCCAACCAGACGAGTCCCGCCTGGAGCCCCTATGCTACTGAAGTGCTGTTTACCAGCGATCGTGGCGGTGGCCCCCAGATTTTCGTGATGGGCAAGGACGGTAGCGATATGCGTCGTGTGACTTTCATGGGTCGCTATAATGAACGTGCCAGCTGGTCTCCTGAAGGTGACCGCATTGCCTATACCTCTATGGATAACGGCAAGATGAATATTTATACCTGCGCTCTGGATGGTTCTGATATTGTTCAGTTGACCAACAACGCAGGCAATAACGAACATCCCACTTGGTCTCCGGATGGCAAGTTGATTGCCTTCTCTAGCAACCGTAGCGGAACATATCAGATTTACATTATGAGAAAGGACGGATCCAACGTAACCCGCATTACGACTTCCGGCGAAAATACTTCGCCCACTTGGTCCTTCTTCTATGACGATTTAGACTAAAATAAAAGGAAGGTGATAAATGAAGAACCTCTTGAAGTTCGCTCTCGTAGCAAGTGTCGCTGGCATCATGTTGTCGGCATGCTCCTCCCCCAAGCCGAAGACTGCTCCTTCTGCAAAGAAGGCTCGTCCCGCTCCTGCCGCTGTCCAGCAGGAAGAAGCTGCTGCTCCCGCTGCAGAACAGCCGGTGGTGAATGCAGACTCCTTGGCTGCAGAACAGGCTCGTCAGGAAGCTGAACGCTTGGAAGCAGAACGTGCTCGCTTGGAAGCTCTCATTAACCAGATCATGAGCGAAGATGTCTACTTCGACTTCGACCGTTCTGAACTGACCGAAAAGGCTAAGGAACTCTTGGCTCAGGTTGCTGAACTCCTGATGAAGGAAACTCGTTTCTCCATCACCATCGAAGGCCACACCGATGCTCGCGGTACCGAAGACTACAACTTCACCTTGGGTGCAAAGCGTGCTATGAAGGTTAAGGAATTCCTGGCTGCCTACGGTATCGAAGGCAAACGCATGGAATCCGTAAGCTACGGTAAGGAAGCTCCGAAGGCAGAAGGCGAATCTGAAGAAGCTTACTCTCAGAACCGTCGTGCAAACTTCCGCGTGAACGTTCGCGACTAAGAGCGTTGCCGAAGGGTAATGGGTCGCGTGAAAACGCGGCCTGACCGATGAATGTTTAATTTGTAAGAGGCGTATATGAAACGTTTGGCAGTACTTGGCCTTGCCGTTTTGACGTTGATGGGTTGTAGCAGCATGACTGTCTTGAGGACTAGTGAACTCAAGACTGTTGGCAGGCACGTGCAGAAGAAGGTGCAGGAAACCGTTGTGCAAAAGGTTGATACAGCAGTTATCAAGTTGACTGCCGCTAACGACTCCTTGCGTGCGGAACTCGATTCTACCAATGCCCGCTTGAAGGCTGCAGAATTTGCCCAGAAGCGTATGCAAGCTGAAATCACCATGCTTGCACGTCGTGTTTCCGACGAATCTGAACGCAACGACTCTCGTCAGGAAGAAATCATCTACCGCTTGGATTTGCTCTTGGGCAAGTCCGACAAGATTCTTGCCAAGAAGGTCGTGATTAGCGGCGCTCCTGCTCCTATTTCCATGGACAGCCTGGAACGTGAAGCTGAAAAGTTGGTGGAAGCTGAAGCCATGTTCAATACCGCCCGTTCCGATTACCATCGTGGCGAATACAAGTTGGCATACTCTGGTTTCAAGCAGGTCTATGAAACCATGAAGACTGGCGAACTTGCTGAAAATTCCCTGTACTGGATGGCCATCTGCCTGATCGATGCAAATCAAATCGATAAGGCCAAGAAGGTCTTTGCCCGTATGTCGGAAGCTTTCCCCGACGGTCAGAAGACTTGCCCGGCCTTGTTCAAACTTGCAAATCTTTATGCCGATGAATGCGATATCGATATGCAGAAGCAGTATTTGCAGAAGATCCTTTCCAACAAGAGTTGCGAGGCTTCTGGCGAATTTGAACAGTCTGCAGAAATCCTTCAGGAATTGCTGGAAAAGAATGAAAACGCCTCTGAAACTTGCGTGACCAAGGAACAGAAGGAAGCAACGATTATTCCGGCAGAAGCATCTGTGAAAGGCTTTGTAGCGGATACCCCTTCCGCCGCTACTCAGCCTGCCGCTGACCGATCTGCTGCAGTTCAGCCCGCCGCACCCGTGGTTGGTCCTGCTCCGACACTGACTCCGGTTCAGCCTGCTGCAAAGTAATTTTGCCTGCGCGGAAATTGGTCTGCGTAGTAAAATTGAAATTCTAGAAGAGAACAAAAAGAGCCGTTAGTTTTTTACTAACGGCTTCTTTTTTTTGTGTGACGTCGGCGGAGCGCGCAGACTCTGTTGAGAATTGCGCGGGCTTGGTTACGGTTCGTCGGCGTCGATGATGACGCGTTCGACGGATGCGCCCAAGGTTGCCATCTTGGCTTCGAAATCTTCGTAACCGCGGTCCAGATGATAGATGCGGCTGATCTTGGTTTCGCCTTCGGCAATGAGTGCGGCAAGGACCATGGCCATGCTGGCGCGAAGGTCGGTACCCATGACTTCGGCACCTTCAAGAGGAGCGCCGCCCTTGATGGTGGCGGTGTTGCCGGTGATGGTGATGTTTGCGCCCAGACGTTCCAGTTCAGCGACGTGCTTGAAACGGTCGTTGTAGACGGTATCCTGGATCATGCTGTTGCCCGGGATGGACAAGAGGGTTGCCATCAACGGAGCCTGCATATCGGTGGGATAGCCGGGGAAGGGGAGGGTCTGGATGGTGATAGGCTTCAGTTCCTGACCGCGGGCGTCTACTTCGGCCCAGTCAGCGCCAACATTCACCTTGCAGCCCATTTCGCGGAAGGCGTCCAGGGTGGAGGCGATGTGTTCAGGAATGATCTTGGTGACCTTCACGCGGCCACGGGTAATGGCGGCTCCGCAAAGGAAAGAACCTGCTTCGATACGGTCCGGGATGGTATAGCCATTGCCCGGGCGGAGGGCTTCGACGCCCTGCACCGTAAGGGTGCGTGTGCCGCGGCCCTGAATCTTGGCGCCCATACCGATGAGGTAGTCTACCAGGTTGTCAATTTCGGGTTCCAGTGCGGCGTTCTGGAGAACGCTGGTGCCCTTGGCGAGGGTTGCTGCCATCAAAACATTGACGGTGGCGCCTACGCTGGAAATGGGGAAGTGGAAGGTACCACCGGGGAGGCGTCCTTCGCAAGTTGCTTCAACGTAACCGTGGGTCACTGTAATCTTGGCGCCCAAGGCTTCGAGACCCTTCAGGTGCAAGTCCACAGGACGGGGGCCCCAGGCACATCCGCCCGGAAGAGAAACGCGGCAACGTCCGAAACGAGCTACCAGAGGACCAAGCACGTAGAAGCTGGCGCGCATGGTTTTCACCAGTTCGTAAGGAGCTTCCAAATGATCTGCACCACGGGTGTCGATCTTTAAAACATGGGAATCACCACTGATACGGCAACCAATGACACGAAGCACGTCGGACATGGTCTTCATATCTTTCAGGTGGGGTACGTTGGTGATTTCGGAAACGCCATCAGCCAAAAGGGCTGCTGCCATCACGGCCAGCACGGCGTTCTTTGCACCGGAAATTTCCACATCGCCATCAAGAGGCTTTTTTACTTGAGGAACAATAAACTGATACATACTACTCTCTGAGATTTTCTAAAACTTACTTTTTCTTGCTAACGGTGGCAGGCCTTTGTTCGTAAACGACGCGTGTTTTGGCGATCCAGTCGTGCAAGGCTCTACGCTGGGGGTCCACCATGACAATCAGGTAGCCGAGACCATAGAACAGCAAGGTGAACTGGGTGAACAAACTTGCCACATAGCGGAGGGCGCTTGCGATCCAACCAATCTTTTCCTGGCCCACAACTTCGACGTGGAGGTGGAACAATCGCTTGCCCGGAGTTGAAGAATGGATTGCGGTGAAGACCACAAAATAGATTGCCTGGAAAAATCCCCAGACTCCGATGAACAAGTTCATGCCGGGGGCGTCCAAAAGTTTTGTTGCGGTTTCGTTATTGGAAGGGTCGCTGGCGTAGGTTGTAAATGCGTTTGCGATGGTGTCCACATCGATGAGCTGCAACTGACCCATGATCATCATGATAATGATGCCGAATGCAGACAAAATAATGTTGTCTACGCAGTAGGCTGCTCCGCGAACGATGAATCCTGCATATCGCTTCTGGGCCTTATGTTCTGCTAAAATTGCTTCCAGGGCGGCCTTGATTTGTTCTTCTTCGGACAATTTTTCGGCGTCAGATTCTGTGTTTCCAATGGCAGAATCGCCCATGTCCTTTGCTTCGGAAGTTTCTTCCCAGCGGACCCAGGCTTCCATGCCGGAGTGCCAAACCAAGGTTTCGTTTTTGATTTCGCCGGCTTTGACAAAGTCCTTGATTTCTTCGATAGAATAGGGACCCTTGCGGCGTTCTCCATCAGTGATGGATTCATCTATATAATACCAAGTCATACAGGGTACAATGTAGTAAATCCAAAGCCGTATGCACAAAAAAAAGCTACCTTTGGGAGGTATGATGAATTTTAAGATTGGCCAGCGCTATGTAAGTCAATCGGAACCTGCTCTGGGACTTGGTATCGTCACAGAAGTTCAGGCCCGTATTGTCAAGATTTCTTTCCCCGCGGTGAATGATCTTCGTTTATATCGTTCCGATACGGCTCCGGTAGATCGATTTGTTCTTGCTCAAGGCGAAACTGCAAAAAGTGAAAAGGGCGTTTCCTTTACCATCGAAAACGTGAAGGAAGTGGACGGTATCATGGTCTATGAAGGCCGTGCTGGTCGTTCCATGAAGGAATCTGAACTGAACGCCAAGATTTCCATTGCCCGTCCGGCAGATTTGTTCCGTGCCCTCATGGAAAACCGCATTTCCAACAGCGGCCAATTCCAGCGTCGCGAAAGCGCCATGGACTTGTCCTGCAAGTGGATTTCTTCCCCGGTCCGCGGTATGATCGGTCCCCGCGTAAGCAAGATTCCGCACCAGTATTACCTGTGCCATCGCGCTTGCTCCAGTTCTACCTTGCCTCGCTTGATGCTCTCCGACGAAGTGGGCTTGGGTAAGACTATCGAAGCAGGCATGATTTGGCATGCCCTCAAGGCTCGTGGTCGTATCACTCGCACCTTGATTATTGTTCCGGAGACTTTGAAGCACCAGTGGCTCATCGAAATGAAGCGTCGCTTCAACCACCTGTTCACCTTGGTGGACGAAGGTTACCTGAAGGGTCTTTTCGTTGCCGATGACGACGATAAGCCGAATCCGTTCTCCTTGGCCAACGACATTATTTGTTCCATTGACTTCTTGATTAAGCAGCCGGCCTTGATTGAAGACTTGCTGAAGACCAATTGGGACATGACCATTATCGATGAAGCCCACCACCTGGTGTGCGAAGATGGCTTTACCAGCCACGAATACCTCTTGGCCAATGCTGTAATCCAGCGTTCCAAGGGCGTTCTTCTTTTGACTGGAACTCCGCTCCAGTTCCATCCGGAATCTCAGTTCAACCGCTTGAAGATGTTGGACCCGGTGCGCTTTGCGGATTACAATAACTTTATCAAGGATCAGGACGCTTACCGCAAGTTGGTGAACGAGTTGAACAAGCTGCCGACAGACCCTGGCCAGCAGATGAGCTGGGATGACTTGAATGAAATCGTTCCCAAGAAGTCCATCATCCGCCCGTGGCTTGAACAGGAAAGTGCAAAGTCCATGTCTGCCGACGAATGGATCCGCCGCATTGTAGATGCCGTGGGTACTGGTTCCGTGGTGTTCCGTAATACCCGTAAGGGCGTGGGCGGTTTCCCTAAGCGCGTGCTGGACGAAGTTGCCCTGGACCCGAATCCCAACTACCGCGACATGGTGAACGCCGCTGCAGAACAGGACCTGGACATGTCCACGGACATTCAGGAAAACGGTTTGCTCTGCACTAGCTATTCCGATGCATGGCCTTTGGACGAACGTTACGTATGGCTCAAGAAGTTCCTGAAGGAACACCAGAACGACAAGGTCCTCTTGATTTGCGAATCCATCGAAGTGGTTCTTGCATTGGAAGCCTTGCTTACCGAATACATGGGCCCGGGCGCATTCTCCATGTTCCACGAGAACATGACTATCATGGCTCGCGACAAGGCTGCCGCAAACTTCAGTAAGGAAAACGGTGCAAACCTCTTGATCGCTTCTGAAATCGGTTCCGAAGGCCGTAACTTCCAGTTTGCCCATCATTTGATTTTGTTCGACCTGCCGCTGGATGCTTCCTTGGTGGAACAGCGTATTGGTCGTTTGGACCGTATCGGTCAGAACGAAAACATCATCATCCACGTGCCTTATGTAAAGGGCTCCGGTCAGGAAGTGATGTTCCGCTGGTATCATAACGGCTTGAACGCTTTCGGTACTCCCATGATGAGCGGTGGCGAACTGTTCCTCAAGTATACCGATGAACTTATTGCCGCCTTGGCAGAACCTGGCCCGCTGCTGCAGCACTTCATCGATGATGTGATTCCGCAGGTCAAAAAGGACTGCGAAGCCATGCGCAAGAATATTGAAAAGGGCCGTGACCGCTTGCTGGAATTCAATTCCCGCAATCCCGAGAAGGCTAAGGAAATCACCGACGAAATTGAACGCGTCGATGCTATTCCTGACTTGCAGACCTTGGTGTTCTCTTCCTTGATGGAACGTGGTCTTGAAATTGAAAAGAGCAAGATCCCGGGTTGCTTCATTGTGACCATGGGTACCCAGGTGGAAGCTGGTTCTGTGCCGGGCATGCCCGAATCTGTGGGCGGTATTCCGGGTAGCAGTAGCGCTGGTGGCCGTGTGGTTCAGGAAGTGGGCAACTTTGAAGAAGGTTCCGGTGGTGGCGATGATGACGCTCGCTATAGCGATGCTTCCAGCCTTACCATTACCTTCGACCGTAAGGTGGCCATGGTTCATGACGAAGTGGATTTCGTCAGCTTGGAACATCCACTGTCCCAGGGTGTGCTGGACTTTGAAACCACCTTGGATAACGGCGCTGTGTCCTGCAACATTTGGCAGAACTCCGGTATGCGTGGCTTGATCATGCAGTACAATTTTGCTGTAGACTTCGCCATTTCCGAAGAATGGGGCGTGTCTGACTTGGCAGGTCCTCGTTACCTGACTGTGTTGGTGAACCCCACTGGCGAAGACTTGAGCGATAAGGTTCCTGAACTTGCAAATGCTTCCTTCAAGGATGTGGCTGTTCCTCAGGGCAATCCTGCAGTGAACATGACCTTGAAGTACTTCAGCAAGGATGGCTTGGCCATTGCTCGCCGCAATGCCATGACTCAGGCCAAGGAATGGGCTGAACAAGCTGCAGAAGCTGTGGAAGCTCGCGCAGAACAGGAATATCAACGTATGAACCACTTGCTGATGATGCGTGGCAAGGCTGGCAATAACACCCAGCTGCAGCAGCTCCGCAAGAACGTTCAGGAATGGAAGAAGATTATTTCCAACCCGCAGCTCCGTCTGGACGCAATCCGCCTTCTGGTCTGCCGTTAATATTGAACCTCGAACCTCGAACCTCGGGCCTCGCGCCTCGAACCTGATTATGAGTGAATTAAGAAAGAACATTTTGAACGAAGCCCACCGCATTGTGGTGAAGATTGGTTCCCGTATTCTCGTGGACTCCGAAAAGGGCGGCGTACGTACCCGTTACATCCAGAAGTTGGCAGACTCCGTTGCCCGCCTCATGGAAGCCGGCAAGGAAGTGGTGATTGTGACTTCCGGCGCTGTGGGTACCGGCATGAGTCAGCTGGGTTACAAGGAAAAGCCGACGGTCATTGCAGAAAAGCAGGCTTGCGCTGCTGTGGGCCAGATCGACTTGATGTACGCTTACCGCGAAATGTTCCGCTGGTGCCAACTTTCTGTGGGTCAGATTCTTTTGTCTGCAGATGACTTCCGTGACCGCGGCCGTTACAAGAATTTGCAGAACACCATCAAGGCTATGCTTGCCCGCAAGATTGTTCCCATCATCAATGAAAACGACTCTCTTGCTGTGGCTGAAATCAAGGTGGGCGATAACGACAAACTGAGTAGTGACGTCGCGCTCTTCTTGGATGCCGACCTGCTCTTGATCTTTACTGACGAAGATGGTCTCTTCGATGACAATCCGAAGAAGAACCCCAATGCTCGTTTGCTCCGCTTTGTTCCGGAAATTACTCCCGCAGTTCTTGCTCTTGCAGGTAAGCCTGGCGAAGCCGGCTCCGCTGTAAGTACTGGCGGTATGCGCAGTAAGCTTGAAGCGATTCGTAATGTGACTAAGAGCGGTTGCAATGCTTTCCTTGCTTGCGGTATGCGCGTGCTTCCTCACGAAGTGGTGCTGGAACAGGCTGAAGGTACGTTGTTCGTAGGCTCTGCCAAGAAGCTGAACAGCCGTCAGCGTTGGCTCAGCTTTATTACCACTCCCCGCGGAAGCGTTGTGGTGGATGAAGGTGGCGTAAAGGCATTGCGTGAAAAGCATTCCAGCTTGTTGCCTGTTGGCGTTGTTGCTGTGAAGAAGCACTTTGACAAGGGCGACTTGATCGAAGTCCTTAGCCCCAAGGGTGAAGCCGTCGCCCGCGGTGTTGCAAAGTTTGATAGCGAAACTTTGAAGCTGGTGCTTCATAAGAAAACTTCTGAAATCCACGCCTTGCTGGGCAAGGACGTGGCTGATGAACTTATTCATAAAAACGACCTGGTCGTGTTCTAGTAAGAGGCTTGCAATATGGCAGAAGATCAGAACTTAGATGAATTGGCCGAAGAATCTGCGGAACTTCCTAAAGTTGAAAGTCAGGAAGATCTCGCCCGTATTATCCAGGCCCTGGTTTTTGCATCGCCCGATGTGGTGACCCTGAAGAAGCTCCGTGAAATTCTTGGAGACTTCTTGGATGCTCGTTTGGTGTCCGACGCTTTGATCGCTGCCAACGACTCCTTGAACAAGATCAATTCTCCGTTTGAAATTGTGGAACAGGCCGGTGGCTATCGCTTCCGTACCCGCGCCAAGTATTATCCTTGGGTCCGCAAGTTGTTCCCGGATGTTAATGCTCGTCGCTTGAGCCAGGCTGCTCTGGAAACCTTGGCTGTGATTGCTTATCAGCAGCCCATTACCAAGGCCGCCATCGAACAGGTCCGTGGCGTTTCTTCTGCAGATGGTCCCATCCGTAACTTGCTGGATAAGAAGTTTATCGCATTGGGTGCCCGCGCAGAAACTGTAGGCAACCCCTACACTTACGTGACTACACAGGAATTCATGAAGTACTTCGGAATTAACCGCATTCCCGAAGACTTGCCCCGCCTTCGCGAATTCAGTGAACTTCTGGAAGCCGGTGCTCTGGTACCTCAGTACGCCAAGCCGGAATCCATCGCCACTGAAGAGCCCAAGGAACCGGAAGAAAATCCGGATCAGGTTGAACTTTCCATGGGAGACTTGTAATGGCCTGCACTCCGTTGATGCAGCAGTATTACGATATCAAGGCTCAAAACCCTGGTTGTATTCTGTTCTTTAGAATGGGTGACTTCTTTGAACTTTTCGAAGAAGACGCTGTTATCGCCTCTAAGATTTTGGGCATTACTCTCACAAGCCGTAACAACGGTGCTTCCGGCGCTACACCTCTTTGCGGTTTCCCGCACCACGCTGCGGAACGTTACGTTCCCAAGATGGTTGCAGCAGGTTACCGAGTGGCTATTTGCGAACAGGTGGAAGACCCGAAGCTTGCCAAGGGAATCGTCAAGCGCGATATTGTTGAAATTATCAGTGCCGGCACCGCCATGAACGAAGCCAACCTGGACGCCAAGGAAGCAAACTACCTTTGCGCCTATGTTCCGGGAACTGCGGAAAAAGCTGGCGCGGGTTCCGAAAATGCCGACGGCAAGTCTGCCGAGATGGCCGTGTTTGCCATTGCCGATGTGACCACCGGTTATTTGGCTACTTGCAAGAGCTCCGTTCAGGCTTTTGAATGTGAATTCTGTCGCCGCATGCCTAAGGAAATTGTCGTGCCCGAAGGTTGCAAGATTCCTGCCGGCGTCATGGACTTGGTGAAGTCCGAAAACATTTTGATTACAGAACTGCCTGCATTCCAGTTTGGCGTTGAAGCCGCCAAGGATACGCTGTTCTCTCATTTCAAGGTGGAAGCCTTGGACGGTCTCGGCTTGGATGGCCGCGATGAAGAAACTTCCGTGACTGGTGCTCTTCTGCAGTACTTGATGTACCAGAAAAAATCTGAACTTTCCCACTTTACGAACCTCGAGATTCTGAATCTTGATGACTACATGACGCTGGATCCCAGCACCCTTCGTAACCTGGAATTGGTTCGCCCGCTGAACGCAGATGACATTAGCAGCACCCTTTGCTATGTTCTCGACTTTACCGTCACTGCCATGGGTGGCAGAACTTTGAAGGATTGGGTGAGCCATCCGTTGATTTCCGTGGACCGCATCAAGGAACGCGAAGAAGCGGTGAATGAATTGGTGAACAATCCTGTGGCTCTTGACGAATTGAAGGAATCTCTCACTTCCATTCTGGATATGGAACGCTTGATGGGCCGTGTGGGCTCCGGACGTGCCAATGCCCGTGACCTTGCTGGTATGGGACGCTCCTTGTCTCAGGCTTCCAAGGTGGCCGATGTTCTTGAAGGTTTGCGTTCTCCCATTTTCGAACCCATGCGCGAAGCTTTGATTCTCGCCAAGGGTAGGGGAGAGGAACTTCTTAGTCAGTTCAATGATGATTTGCCCATGACTGTCCGCGAAGGTGGCATGATTCGCGAAGGTGCCAATGCTGAATTGGACCAGCTGAATGCCAACATCAAGGATAAACGTCAGTGGATTGCTTCCTTGGAAACCCGCGAAAAGGAACGCCTTGGCATCCCCAGTATCAAGGTGGGTTACAACAAGGTGTTTGGTTACTACATCGAAGTGACCCGCGCCGCCATGGCCAAGGCAACGAATCCGATTCCCGACGAATACATTCGTAAGCAGACTACGGTGAATGCAGAACGTTACATCACTCCGGAAATGAAGGAATGCGAATCCGTCATTAGCAATGCCGAAGTGAACATTCACGCTCTGGAATACAAGATCTTTAGCGAACTTCGCGAACGCGTCAATTCCTGGCGTGCAGAACTTCAGGAAATTGCAAACGCCATCGCACGCGTGGATACGCTGTACAGCTTTGCCCGCGCCGCACGTAAGTACAATTACGTTTGCCCCGAAGTCTTCGAAGGTTCCGGCATCGAAATCAAGGGTGGTTTCCATCCGGTGATTGTTGCTGTGAATCCGGACCTGGACTTCATTAGCAATGACGTGAAGCTTTCGCCCGAGGCGACCCGATTGATGCTTATTACCGGCCCGAATATGGCTGGTAAATCTACTTACCTGCGTCAGACCGGCCTCATCGTATTGATGGCACAAATAGGCTGCTTCGTGCCTGCAGAAAGCGCCCGCATTGGCGTTGTGGACCGCATCTTCACCCGCGTGGGTGCAAGTGACCGCTTAAGTCGCGGCCTCTCTACCTTCATGGTGGAAATGATTGAAACCGCAAACATTCTGCGTAACGCTACCTCCCATAGCCTTGTTCTTCTGGACGAAATCGGCCGCGGTACCAGTACCTTTGACGGCCTCTCCATTGCCTGGGCTATCGTAGAAACTCTTCATGACGAGCCCGCCCGCGCAGCCCTAACGCTGTTTGCAACCCACTACCACGAATTGACCGGCCTTGTGGACGACTTGGAACATGCCGGCAACTATCAGGTAGCCGTTCAGGAAAAGGGCGACAAGCTCATCTTCTTGCATAAGATTCTGGAAGGTGCTTGCGACTCCAGCTATGGTATCCATGTGGCTGAAATGGCTGGCTTACCCAACAACGTTCTCCGCCGCGCCCGCAAGATCTTGCTCCGCTTGGAAAAGCACAAGATCGACCCCAGCGACGAAGCCGCCAACAAGAAACTGAAGGAAAAGCCTCAGGTGGATCTCTTTGCTCCTCCCGATGAAAGCTCCACCCTCCTCAAGGAAGAAGTGCGCCGCCTCCGTCCGGAAGAAATGACTCCCATGCAGGCTCTTCAAACCTTGATGGACCTGAAGGAACATTACGGAAAGTAAGTTTTCATCATGATTGATTTTGCGGCGCTTCAGGAATTCGTTTACGGAGATCGCATTTACGATTCCGATATCCACGGGCTGGCCCATTGGCGTCAGGTGGAGTTTAACGGACTGATGCTTGCGAAAAAGACCAAGGCGGACATCACCGTGGTGAGATTGTTCGCCTTGTTCCACGATTCCAAGCGGGAAAGCGACGGCTATGATGAAACTCATGGAAGTCGTGGGGCGGAATTCGCCAAGAAGTGCCACGAGGAAAAACTTTTCGAGATTACGGATGAACAGTTTGAAAAACTGTTCCATGCCTGTACCAACCACACAACGGAACGTCGTAGCGGTGATCCTACCATTGATACCTGCTACGATGCGGATCGCCTTGACTTGGGACGTGTGGACTTCAAATTGAATCCCGAAAAAATGGCCACAACTTTTGGTGAATTTATTGCCAAGAAATCCCTGGCAAAAAAAATACAGCCAAGTCAGATGAGAACTTGGCTGCAAGAAAACGATTTTTAGATTCATTTATCGCGCGGATCTCCGCGCTTTTTTATTCAATCCAGTTCATGCGACCTTCGAATTTGGTGTCGCTTTTGATGACCTGGAATGTGCAGCTGATTTCTACACCGGCATTCTTAGGCAATGCTGAAACGCCTACGGCGGTGCGGGCGTGCTTGCCGTTGTCTCCGAGAATCTGGACCGCAAGTTCGCTAGCGCCATTCAATACGGCGGGCTGTTCCTTGAAATCGGGGGAGGACTGCACAAAGCCCTGCATCTGTACCAGCTTCAGGGTTTCGCCTTCCTGAAGAACGCTCATGGCGGCGGCGATGTTGTTCAACAGGCAGATGGCGGCGCCTTCCTTAGCCTTTTCTGGGGAAAGCTGGCTGGGAACAATTCCGGTGTAGGCGGAAAAATCGCCGTTCACAGAAGGCAACTGGCCAGAGACGAAAATCATATCGCCTGCGCGGTTGGCAGGAATGTAGGCTGCAAGAGGTGCGGCTACAGCAGGGAGGGTGAGACCCAATTCTTCGATTTTTTTCTTGATGTTGACCATATAAACCTTCCTTTTTTTACTCTGACTAATATAAAAAACTCCCCTCGTCGGGGGAGCTTTATTTTTGCGTTGTGATTTAACGCAGTTTATTTCTTGCTGTTTTCCACCAGTTCGATGGCCATCTTCTTCATGTTGGGGAAGTCCCACTTGCCGGAGCCCAGCTTAGGAACACTGGGCACCTTAAAGACGGAACCAGGAATCATGAGAGGCGGGATGCCGGACTTACGGATATTGCGGGAAAGTTCTTCTTCGTCAAAGTTTCCGTTGACCAGAAGCACGATTCTTTCGCCCTTGACGGAGTCCGGAACTGCTGTGACTGCGAATTCCATACCTTCAAGCAATTTGGTTTCTGCAAGTCGCAATTCCACGGCGGTCAAGGAAATCATTTCGCCGCCAAGCTTTGCGAAACGGCTGTAACGTCCGAGAATCTGTACAAATCCGTCGGGGGTGTGGGTGCCCTTATCGCCAGTCTTGTACCAGCGGCGGCCATCCTTTTCGAACACGACGCTTGCTGTCTTTTCGGGATCCTTCAGGTAGCCCTTCATCACCTGAGGACCGCTGACAACGATCATGCCTTCTGCAGAAGGATCCAGGAATTCGTTAGTTTCAGGATCAATGATTGCAGTGATGGAACCCGGGATTGCCATGCCGATACTGGATGTATCGTTGCACTTGCCCATGGTCAGGAAGTCGTCCAGCAACACGTTAGGTGCGTTGAGGGTTGCGAGAGGAGAAAGTTCTGTACAGCCGTAGGCTTCGTAGATGTCCTTACCGAACTTCAACTTGAAGGCTTCGCGCATTTCGGGACGGAGCTTTTCTGCACCGGCTACGATGTAACGCAAAGTGTCCAGACACATGGGGTGAACCCAGCGGTTGATTGCAATGGCGCGGAGGAAGGTGGGGGTGCCCATGAGAATGGTTGTCTTGTACTGGGCGCACACACGAGCCAAGGTCTTGATGTCGGTGGGATCCGGACAAAGAACCATGGGGACGCCGTCCAGCAAAGGAGCCATGAAGGTCATGGTAAATCCGAAGGAATGGAACAGCGGAAGCAGACAGGTCATCACGTCAGCACGATTGATCTTCAAAATGTAATCCATCTGCTGTGCGTTTGCTACGATGTTCTTGTGGGAGAGCTGAACGCCCTTAGGTGTACCTTCGGAACCCGAACTGAAAAGAATCAATGCGTCGTCGTTGAGCTTTGCAGAAGTGAACCACAGGAACTTAAGCAGTTTTGCGGGAAGGAACTTGATCATGGCAACGTCAAGAAGACGACCAATGGTTCCCAATTTTTTTTCTTCTTCGTCCAGGTAGATCATTTTGCAGCGCTTTGCAATTTCTTCAAATGCTGCGTTCTTACTGGAAAGCTTTGCCAAGAAGGCCTTTGTTGTAACAACGGTAGAAACATCTGCTTTCTGAATGCAACCAAGTACCGTGTCTACGGGGGCGGTATAGTTCAGATTGACAGAAGTCTTTCCTGTGCCGAGAATAGACAGGATGCCAAGCGCTGCGTCTCGGCTGGTGGGAAGCATGAAACCTACGTGACGTTCGTTTTTGGCAATGGAACGAATCTTGTTTCCAAAACGATGGCAGAGGTAAAGCATTCCGTGGCCAGAAACATGTCTGCCTGCCGGGTCGATCAAAATGGGGCGGTTGCGGCGCTTGAGCATTGCCCTGAACCACAGCGGAACGATGGGCTTGGAATGATCCATAGCCATGTTCCACACGTCTGCGCCTAAGGCCTGCAAATCACTGCGGATTTCTTCTTCAGATGCAGTTACCGGACGAGCCTTGGCAAAACCTACGCTGACCATGCGGTTGTAGTATTGCGGACGGTTGACACATTCAGAGGCGTGGCTGTAACGGCTGCCCCAAAGTCCCTGAATATAGAAGGGGATGATCTGAGCGTCGGTACCTTCAACTGCATCGTGATAATTCAAGGAGAACTTCGAAATGAAGGGGGACTTTGAAACTTCGCCTTCGGGGAAGATGACCACGGCTTCGCCGTTGAGCAAGGCCTGACGGATTTCTTCCATGGCGGGCTTTGGATCGCGACGGTTGATGGGAATCAGGAACTTGCCGTGGGCCAGCCACTTTTGATACCAGTCGGCCCAAGTATTTCGGTTACTTGCAATACGGAGGGGACGGGGGCTACACATCTGGAGTACGGCCCAGTCAATAAAGCTGAAGTGGGGACCAATCAAAAGAACCGGGCCAGATTCCGGAATGTTCTGAACTCCAAGAACCTTTACGCGGTAACGGAATACAAAGGCGAAAGCAAAACGGAGGCCTGCGCGTAAAAGCGTCATGGGGGTGTTGCGAAGGGTCAAGATGAAAGTCAATGCAAACATTACTGCGAGAATGATGAAGCAATGACGAATTTCGAAGTCTGCAAAGAGCAACAACAGTGTTTGTCCGCCCATCAAGATGGAAAGTACGGACATCTGGATCATGTTGGAAACCGCAAAAATTCGACCTGCCGTATTGGGCTTGGTCAAGTTTTGGATGGTTGTTCTCAAAATGACGAACGCGGCACCGGTGCAGACGCCGAGAATGCTATAGAGAATTGCCTGGAGCCAATCGATCTGAACGAAAGGAATGAAGAACATCACGATAGCGGAGGCGATGGCAGCAAAAGGAATCAAGCCTGTTTCGACAAAGCCTCTGGAGGACTGGCTTGCAATGATGGCACCAACGATAATGCCTGCTGCGGTCAAGGTAACGGAGAATACGAAACCTGCAGAAGTAAGGCTGAAGGTGTTGGGAATGTGCTGGGTACTCATCTGCTGAGCCAGGAGCATCAAAATCTGGATAACACCCCAGAAAGCGGAAAGACCGAGAATGGCGAGACGTGCGCTGGGAATCTTCCAGGTTGCTGCAAATACTCGACGTGCGGAACGGTACTTCACGGTATCGTCGTGGTGACCGACCTTGATAAAGAAGCAGAGAACTGCTGCGGCAACAGCTGCACCAAGGTAGATAAAGAGGATGTAGTTGAAAACGATAATTCCCAGGTAAGCAGCCAAGGCCACACCCAGAACGTAACAGATCATGAAGCAGGTGTTTGCCTTTACCAGATCGTCACCCTTGAAGATTTCCTTCATGGCACTGGTTCGTGCAGGAACATGGAGGGCGTAGAACACGCCGTACAGACCAACAAGACCGAAGGCCACCCAGTTGCAGTCCGTAACGTAGCAAACGGAGATTGCGATCAATGCAGCGACGATGCCCATGTTGGACCAGGCCATGGCCTTGCTTTCGGATCTTTTTCCGACGAAGTAACTGGCCACGGGCATCATGAAGATGCTAGGAACGAAGATGGCGAATTGCAGCAAGGCGCTACGCCAGATATAACTGGTTCCTTCAAAGTTCGCTCCGAGCCAAGTCTGGAAATGGACGAAAATGCCCATCTGGACAAAGGCACCTAGGAACGAGACGATGAAAAAGGGAATAGCGCCAGAACTTTTAAACAGCTTCATAAAACTCCGGTTACTTCTTCTTGAAAACTTTGCTGAAGCAGAAAGCACACAGACCGATAATGACGGCCCAGGAGAGAATCATAAAAACGATACCGCTAGTAGACAGTTCCATAATTAAGCCTCCTTAACAACATCGTCGGAGTCGCCGACAGGCATGTTCTGCGGGTGGGTTGTATCGCGGGTTGCTGCGCCGCCTTTACGCCAAACGTAGGCGATGACCACGTTCAGGAGAATTGCGAGAACCAGCAGGAAAATTCGGATACCCCAGGTGAATGCAATCTGGGTCATTTCAAAACCGAGGAAGGTGACCATGGCGTCTGCGGGAACGCCCTGCAGACTTACCACCTTCCAGCCGTCGTGGATGAGCCAGGCTACAAGCACAATGGTCAAGTAGGCGGGGCACACGTAGCGGATGATGAATCTGAAGAACTTGGGCAACTTCAATGCGGCACCTTCGTTCATAAGGGCGAAGGCCTCGGACTCGGGATTGCCGTTCTCGTCTTTGACGGTGGCGGACTTGCGCTTGCCCAGCACGAAGGAGAAGATGAATGCCTGGATAGTACCGATGAACACCAGGAGGAAGCTTCCGCCCCAGAAGTCCAGTTCGTCTACGGCGCCGGCGGCAAGACCGAAGATGCCCACGAGGCCGCCGATGAAGGTGACGATACTGACGGTGGTGATGGAACCCTTACGGCTAAGTTTCACATCGTCTTCGCAGAAACTGATCAGCGGCTGGATGATGGAGATGGCACTGGTAACGCCGGCGATAAACAGCATGCCGAACCAAAGGGTCTGGAAGAACCCGCCGAAGGGCAGCTGGCCGAATACGAAAGGCATGGTCTGGAAGCCAAGACCGAAGGTTCCCAGCTTGGCGCATTCTTCGATGTTTGCTCCAGCAATAAGGATTGCCATGGGAATCACGATGGTGCCGCCCAAGATCACTTCAGCAAAACCATTGGTGGAGGCTGCGGTGAGGGAGGAAAGAACCAGGTCTTCCTTAGGCTTCAGGTAGCTGGCGTAGCAGAAAACAATACCCATACCCAGACTCATGGTGAAGAACACCTGGCCGGAAGCTGCAAGCCAAACGGTGGGGTTGGTGATTTCAGAAAGGTTGGGGTTCCAAACGAAGGCGAGGCCCTTGCCGATACCGTCCAAGGTAAGCACACGAACCACAAGCACAAGACCCATGATCAAAAGGATGGGCATGGTGATCTTGTTTACTCGTTCAATGCCCTTACGGACGCCGAAACTGAGCAAGCCCATGTTGCAGGCAAACGTAATAAGGAAGAAAATAATTGCAGCGGGGAAGGGACCCAGCTGGGTGTTCAGCATAATATAGTTGCCGAAGAATTCCTTCATGGGTTCGTAGCCGCCCTTGACCACTTCCATCAACTTGCCGGTGGCAGAGTAATAGGTAAAGGCGAGAATCCAGGACTGGATGAACATGTAGTAGAAACTAATGAACA
This sequence comes from Fibrobacter sp., assembly GCA_024399065.1. Lineage (NCBI taxonomy): Bacteria > Pseudomonadati > Fibrobacterota > Fibrobacteria > Fibrobacterales > Fibrobacteraceae > Fibrobacter > Fibrobacter sp. The sequence goes on from JAKSIB010000016.1 coordinate 48,472, forward strand.
ACGGGGGCAAAATATTCAGGGAGCCCAGGTGCTTTGCCCAGGGCTTTTCACCGAGGATATAGTGGAATCCGCCCGGAGCTGTTCCGTGATGCCTTGCGCCTGCGGCGCGGCCCAAAGTCCATTCCATCCAGGAAAGAGGAATGCCCAAAAGCAAAAAGGCGATGAGGTAGGGGATAATGAATGCGCCGCCACCATTTGTTGCTGCCTGCACGGGGAAACGTAGGAAGTTGCCAAGACCGACAGCGGATCCAGCCACTGCCAAGATGACTCCAAGTTTGGAGCCCCAGTTATCACGAGAATTCTTCATACAATTATCCTAAAATTAGACGGGAAAAATTTAGAAATTATGTGGTGAACCCCTAGAATTGTGAGGTCCATCACGGCTATATCATGCCTTATTTTGAGGTGCTTACTCGTGTATACAGAATTTATAAGAAAAATTGGCCTTTTTAGGCTGTAAAAGGCTATCTTGATAATGTAAACGCAGCTAATGTTGCAAAGGATTGGAAAAATGATCGACGTTAAGGGCAAGTGGACCTTGATTACTGGCGGCTGCCGTGGTGTAGGCCGTCTCACCGCCATCGAAATGGCAAAGCTTGGAGCAAACATTATTCTTCAGGGACGCTGCAAGGCTAATGCAGACAAAGTAATTGAAGAACTCAAGCCTTATGGTGTCGAAGTCCGTGCCGTTGGCTGCAACCTCGAAAGCGCCGACGAAGTGGCTGCCGCTCTTGCTGAAATCGATTCCTGGGGCATCCAGGTAGACCTGGTTTTCAATAACGCCGGTCTCATGAGCCATTATTTCCAGGATTACCTTTCCAACACCATGGAAGACTTCCACCACGCTATGGCTGTGAACTTCTATGCTCCTATCCAGATTGCCTACCATTTCTTGCCGGGCATGATCAAGCGTGGCTTTGGCCGCATGCAGCTCACCACCAGCGGTATCGCTAATGAACCGGAATTGATGGGCTATGCTTGCGCAAAGGCTGCTCTCACCAAGTTTGTGAAGGACTTTGCTGTAAAGCTGAACGGCACCGACGTGATGATGAACGTCATGGACCCGGGTTGGCTCCGCACCGATCTCGGTGGCCCCAACGCTCCTAACGCACCTGAAACTGTTGTTCCGGGCTCTATGATGGGCGTCCTTTTGGACGACAAGAAGAGTGGCCGTTGGTTCAACGCTCAGGATTACACTGGAATGACTTTGACTGACGCTTTGGCTAAGGCTGCAAACGTTCAGTAAACGGAATCCTCCTAACCCCCAAAAAGCTGGCAGTGACTTCGGTTGCTGCCAGTTTTTTTGTCATCCCGGCCCCTGGGCCAGGATCTCCTTTTATATATTTCATTTATATGAATAACGAAAAATCCCGCTCTCAGCTTCGCGACGAAGTCTACACCCAGATGATGGTGGCTCAGGCTCGTCTTTCCAAAGATCAGAATACCCAGATGGGTGCTATCCTCGTGTCTGCCGATGGCCGCGTCATCAGTACCGGCTACAATGGCGCTCCGGCTGGCTTCGATGATGAAACCGTGCCCTACACCCGTGAAAAGCAGAAACTGGCTTACGATCTTCTGGATGCTGATTCCGGCGAACTCATTAGCCATCATGAATTCGAAGCCAACAAGTACCCCTTCATGGTCCATGCTGAAATCAATGCTCTGCATTATGCACGCGGCAAGGTGCCTGCTGGTTCCAAGCTTTACGTGATTGGTTTCCCTTGCGAACGTTGCGCTTTGGATGTTAGCCTTTCCGGTGTTTCCGAAGTCTTCGTGACCAAGGATGATTATGATCCTAAGTCCACCTTGAACAATAGCCGCGACACCGCCTACTACATGTTCGCTCAGGCTGGCATTGTGGTTACCCTTTGCGGCAAGCGTGTCCGCCCGGTGGTTTCCAAACCGCAGTAATGTAAGGTGTGTGCCGACTTTTTAGTCGGCAAATCCTACAAGGTACTTTCCGAAGTTTCGTACTTGGAACCCGGAATCCTGTAGACTGTTCATTCGATCTGCGCTGTTTTCCAGAAGGTAAACAGCGTTTTTGTTTATGCGGTTAACGCTGTTTGTGAAAACATACTTGTCAAAGGAACTGACGTAAAGGAATGCGCTGGGGAAGTTGATATACTTGACTGTGCTCAAGTATGCGTACAAGTCCACCTTTCCGTAGAACAATATTCTTGGATAGCTAGTATTGGGATCCACCACCATATTTTGGCCCGGTGCCAACTTTGATGTGGCGAACGTCATGGCGTCTTCAAGGCCTTCGCAGAAATGCTGACCGATGGAATCCTTGTAGGTGGTAAAGTATTCCTTTTCGAAGGTGCAGAAGTAAAGCAGGTAGGCAAACAGCGGAATCCAAAGAGTCTTGGGGTGAATGTAGCTGAATGTCATCAGAATTCCGCGGGCAGCGAGAATCAATAGCGGCAGGAACAAGAGGTTTACGCGGTTGATGTTCACGTTAATCAAGGCGCCGATGATAAAGCCTGCGAGAGTCCAAAGCAGAACGAAAAAGTCAAGACCGAGACTGCGTTTGCGAATGTCCTGGATGGTGTTCCAAACAGTAGGAATCAATCCGATAAAGCAGAACGCCAAGGTGACGGGGTAGAAGATTCCGTAGTTGCGAATTGCGTTCCAAGGAAGACCATCGCTTTGATTGGTGAGAATGTTCCAGAGGTTTTCCAAGTTCTGGGGAATCTGGCTGAAGGAAATTTCACTATCGCGGAAGTAAACCAGCTTAGGAATGCTGTAGAAAGGCAGACGGATTTCTGAAATGATATCCTTGTTCACCATCAGGAAAATCATCAAGGGAATTGCAAGGGCGGAAAGAATTCCCAAGGAAATCCAGAGGTAGCGATCCATCTTCAAGGCGCGGGTCCAGATGGCATAAAGAACGCAGCCAAGAATGATGATGGGCACAACCGCCCAGATGGTGGCGTAGGCGTAAAGGGAAAGTCCGAAGAATGCAGCGGAAGCCATCAGGAACTTTTGGTTCTGTAGGCCTTTTACGAAAAAGAATATACCGAACAGCACAAAGCCGGGAGCGAGGTTTGATTCCAGTGCCCAGCGGGAAAGCATGATGTGCCAAGGAGAAATGGCAGCCATCAAAAGGGCTGCAAGGGCGAGCTTTTCGTTGGAAAAACGAAGAACCAGTTTATAAACTGCAACCAGGGAGAATATGCCCACCAACAGCATGGGTAAGCGTATTGCCCAGACCTTCAAACCAAATAATGCAACGAAGGGAATCATCAGGTAGGATTCCAGGGCGTTCATGCCGGAACCCCAGGCGGTCAAGTACACGGGCATAGGGTAGCCGTAGGAATCCTTTCCGTGATGCAAAAGCGTAAATGCGTTGTAGCCTGCGAATGCTTCGTCCTGGTTGATATCGCCGGGCACGTCACCGAACATGTAGGCCCTTGCAAAAATACCGATGGCAAGGAACGTCCAGAATAACGCGGTGCGCCTCGGGTACTCCTTCCAAACCTGCTTCCATCCGGAAAGCAAAGCCATAGCTCGTTCTTTCAAAACCTTTTTCATCTTACTTCTTCAAGGTGAGAACTAAGTTGAGCCAGTCCGCATGGTCGTAGGCGTTGTCGCCGTTGGAGTCAATTTCGAGACAAATGGTGCGGAGCCCGCTGACGCCGACCTTGCCCTGTACGGGAGTCTGGTTACCTTGAACAACGCCGCTGTTCCAAAGAACCTTTCCTTCAGAAGAAACGCGGAACTTCACAGAACCACCGCCGGAAACTTCGTCATCCACGGCAGCGAAGAAATCCAGACTTTCCGCGTTTTCAGGAAGGACGAAATAGAGCATGGACTTGGCGTGGGAACCGATACCGTTTTCGTATTGACGGCCCTTCACTGTAAGAGTTTTGCCTTCTACGGTGCGATTGATTCTGGGGGAGCCGTATTCCTGTGTGTAGTGATCGATTCGCAAGTCGGTCAGGTACATCTGGTTTTCCTGAAGCTCAATATCCACCGGCATGGCGTCCTTGATTTCGCAGGCCAATTCCACCACAAGGAATGCGCTCAAAATAACGTAGGGAACAAAACGCGGCAACTTCAGTTTTTCAAAAGAGTCTGCGATGAAAGGGAAGAACTTCGGTGCGAAATTATGGATGATGCCTGCAACGAAAACCATGACAGCAAGGCCAGAAACCCAGGACCAGAGATCGGCGCCCTTGAAGCTGTTGATGATATTGATGTTCATGGCGCAGAGGGTGGTGATAGCCACAGCCCAGAACCATGCTTTCTTTGAGTCAAGAACAAGCCAGACCAAGGCGAAGGGGATGGCGTAAAGTAGGTAGCGTTCGTGCATTCCCGGCAGAAGCAGGAAGAATGCGAAAGCTTCCCAGGTGGCCAGTTCAAAAGTCCTGCGCAGGCTCTTGGCAAAGAGGGCGCACTTCAAGATGTATACGGAAATAATGACGAAAAGAATCTTGCCCAGCCAGCTGGGGGAGAGCAGGAACCAGGCGCCTCCGGTGGGCAGGTCAAACAAGGTTGTTGCGTCGCTGCTGAGGTTGCCCGCAAGGAACATCCACAGGTTTGCTGCGTTGTAGGTGGAGAAGGGATACTGGCTTGTGGTGTTGACGTAGGCGTTGGAAAGCATGCCGCCCAGGTTGCCGCCCACAATGAAGGGCAGGAACACAAGGCCGATGGCGATCACCATGCAGGGGAGGCCCTTCCAGGAAGTCTTGTAGTTGCGCAGGAATATTCCGCCAAAAACAGGCAGAAGAAGGATCATCTGGAACTTGGCAAGGAGTGCCAAGGCGAAGAACATGGAGGCGTACTTGATTTTATGCTTGAAGTTGATGCAATAGAGAGCCGCTACGCCGAAAACGCAGGGGAAAAGGTCCACCTGTCCCCACATGGGTCCGTCAAGCAGAAATGCTGGGTTGAAGGCTACGAGAGCAAGAATCAGGTGGGTTTTCAAGGAATCCAGCTTTGATTTTGCAACAAGTCTGCTGGTAAAATCGACAAGGCCAAGATGAGCAAAATAGATGGGCCACAGGCACAGGAATTTCAGCATGAAGGTCTTGTCAACGGGAATATTTGCCAAGACATAGATTTTGGAGACCACCCAGAGCCAGAAAACATAGAGGGGAGGGTAGTTTCCGTTGAATTTTTCGAAGCCACCGTTGGCCAATTTCTGGATCCAATCGGCCCAATAGCCCTGGTCGCCGCCAAAAGCGGAGGCGTTGGTGCATAAAATATTGGCCAAAAGACAAAGACTTCCCCAAATCAAGAAAAGCATTGTGGCTTGATTTTTCTTCATAAAACCCCGTTTTCTTACAAAAATCAATATAGAAATTAAAAAGAGGGCTGTTTTTTATGGGTATAAACGAAAAAAGGCAAAATAAATGAGAAAATTTTGTCATATGATGTGTGATTTTTGTCATACATTGTTTATATTTTTCTTACTTTTGATGTAAATAAAAATTTGGAGTATGGTATGGACCTTAAGAAGTTTGGAATTTTCCTTTCGATCTATGTCGTGGTGGGCATGATTGTGATTGCTCTATAACTCGAAAAAAGTGCTTTTTTTACACGGTTTTGCACGTTTTGTTTTCGTTTGTAAACGTTCGTGATACGTTGTATGTAGAAAAGTAGACGCTGAAAATCTATATTTCCCCTGGTTGGTGTTTTATTGTTTAACAATAAACCATAGATGGGATTAAATATGGGTAAAATTGCGCGTTTTGCGTCTTATGTGGTCGGATTGACCATTTTGGGAGCTTGTACTCAGACTGCTAGCGAAGCTCCGACTCAAGATAACGACAATAATGTTTCGTTTGGTTGCTCCACGGAGTCCCTTGCTGATGGCACGGGTATTAAGATCATCTGTGGTGGTGATTCCATAGGTGTTGTGTATAATGGTAAGGATGGCGCTGACGGTAAGGACGGCGTTAATGGTAAAGATGGTCTGCAGGGCTTGACCGGTGAAAAGGGTGAAGCTGGTGTGGCTGGTTCCGACGGAACTTCCTGTACGATTGTTCCTTTGACTGGCATCGATGGACATAAGGTTATTTGCGGTGGCGATTCCCTTGGCGTTCTTTTGAATGGAATCAATGGAAAGGACGGCCGCGATGGCATCGATGGTCAGGACGGCGTCGGTTGTGCCGCTGTGGCAATTACCGATGAATCCTCCGGCAAGACCGGCTATAGCGTTAGCTGTGGTGGCGAAGCTCCTGTTTACATCTGGAATGGTTCCGATGGTAAAAATGGTGCCGATGGTAAGGACGGCGTAGACGGTAAGGATGGTGTTGACGGAGCTCAAGGACCTCAGGGTGAAAAGGGTGATACCGGTGCCCAGGGTGAAAAGGGCGACAAGGGCGATACTGGTGCTGCAGGCCAGAATGGTTTGGATGGTTCTTCTTGTACGGTTGTTCCGAGTACAGACGTCAATGGCTTTGATGTTTATTGTGGTAATCAGCTTGTGGGCCATTTGCTCAACGGTGAAAATGGCAAGGATGGCGTTGATGGTGCTAACGGCAAAGATGGTGTCGATGGCAAGGATGGCGTGAACGGAACCGATGGTAAGGACGGCTTAGATGGTATTGGTTGTACCTCTACTCTGATTCTCGATTCGGAAACAGGAAGAAGGGGTGTTCGCCTCCAATGCGGTGACGATGACCCCATTGATTTGTGGGACGGCCTTGATGGTGCCGATGGTAAGGACGGCCAGAATGGTTCTGATGGCAAGGACGGCGTAGGCTGCTCTAACGCCGCAGTAACTGATCCTGTGTCTGGAAGAACTGGTGTTCGTATCCAGTGCGGTACTTCTGAACCCGATACCATTTGGAGCGGCTTGAACGGCACAAATGGTGTCGATGGCAAGGACGGCGTCAATGGTACTGATGGTGCAAATGGTGCTGACGGTAAAGACGGCGTTGATGGCAAGGACGGAACGTCCTGCTCCGTAGTTGTGAATGCCGCGATTAATGGCTTTGACGTGATTTGCGGAACTGAAAAGGTTGGTGAATTGCGTAACGGTCAGAACGGCACCGATGGTAAGGATGGTGTGAACGGTTCTGACGGTAAAGACGGTGTCGACGGCAAGGACGGTGAAAATGGCAAGGATGGCGTCGATGGCCAGAATGGTACGAACGGTACCTCTTGCTATGTAACTGCAAATGCGACAATCAACGGCTACGATGTTTACTGCGGAACCGAAAAGGTCGGTGAATTGCGTAATGGTCGTGACGGTGCTGATGGCGCTCAGGGTCCTCAGGGCGAAAAGGGTGACAAGGGCGATAAAGGTGAGCAAGGCGTTCAGGGTCCTCAGGGTGAGAAGGGCGATGCTGGAATCAGCTGCCTTGCTGCTCGATTCGAAAACGATGCTTCCGGTAAGTCCGGTGTAACAATCACCTGTGGTACCAACGAACCCGTCGTCATCTATGATGGAGCAAAGGGCGACCAAGGTATTCAGGGTGAACAGGGCGTTCAAGGTGAAACTGGTCCGCAGGGCGAAAAGGGTGAACAGGGACTTCATGGTGTTGCGGGAACCAGCTGTACCGCCGCACCTTATTCCGCTGACGGAAGGACTGGCGTCGCCATTACCTGTGGCGAAGGAAGTACTCCTGTAATCGTTTGGGACGGCCTTGATGGTGAAAAGGGTGATAAGGGAGATCAAGGTGAACAAGGTCCCCAGGGTGAAACCGGTCCGCAAGGTCCCCAGGGTGAACCTGGTAAGGACGGTCAGGATTTTACGCCCTCCAGCTCTAGTGAATCCTCTAGTTCAAGCGTAGCAGTGCAAGATCCTGCTGTCGAATCCAGCTCTAGCTCCAGCGTTGTAGAACTTTCTGATGCATGTAAGGCAAAGCGAGCCATGGAAACGGACTTCGTTCCCCTGGAAGAAATCTTTGGCTGCTTGCTCCCCAATGAAAAAGTTGCGTTTGTAGTTCGCCATGCTGAACGAGAGAGGAATGATACTGAATGGAATAAGTATCTGAATGCCAATGGTCGTTCCCAGGCCCTGTATTTAGGGGGAAAACTATCCTCTTTGAATTTGGATGATTTCTATTACATGAGTACGGACGCCTATCGCACTAGACAAACCGATATGAACGTTTCCATAGGTAAGGGTGAAACAATAATGCTTGATTCGGCGAAGATTTTTTCAACTGGTGACAAAGTTGAAGTTGATTATGATAATTTTGCAATCAGGACTGATTTTAAGGGAGGCTGGTTCAAGAAACCGGATGGAGGATCGTGTTTAGGCAAGGATGACTGGTCTCAGTATGTCGTGGCTGCTTACGATACAAATGCATGCCCAAATGATTTCTATAATGCTGATCAAAGGGTTCGCGATTTTGTAGAAAAGTATTTTAAGTATAGTACTATGCATAATGTAACGTTCGTTACATCTCATGATCAGTTTGTCGCTCCATTCTTGGTTGTTGTTACCAATCGAAAGATTGATCTGCACTTTGAAAAATCTCCGTGGAATGCCGAAGGCTACAAGCGTTGGCCTAACTACCTTGCGGGTGTAGCCATTATCGTAAACGACAAGGATGAAGTTGATTATGTTCCTGTAAAGGGATTAAAGGAAGGCTTCCTTTATTATCATTGTCGCGGCAAAAATGGCCAGGAAGATGGTTACAGATGTAGTGAATGGAACTAATTGCTGGTTGTCTTTGTGAAAAGACCTGGGACAAAGTCCTGGGTCTTTTTTTATGCGCTCTTTTTTATATATTAGAAATCATGTGGCGTTCAATGCACAATCTCTATTCGAAAGTTGTGGCAGCGGGGATTCTCGTTGCTGCATCGTTGTGTTGTGCCCAAATGCTTCCTGCCCCCAATGTAACCCCACAGGATTTAGCTCCGAAGCAAAATGTTTTCCCGCAGGACAAGTTCCTTATTCTGAAGATGAACAATGATTACCTGCTAAGAGATAATCAGGCGTCTTCTGCGGTTCTCAAGGCGTATGACAGAGCTCAAAGCTCTCTTGCCGAAGAAGAAGGTGCCAAAACGCTGCTGAAACTTATATCCGGGGCTGCGTATATAATCGGTACTCCTGTGGAAAAGGCTGCCAACTGGCATAAGAAATAACTTGCTTTTTTGAGCACTATTTAGCCCGTTGTCACAAACTGACAGCGGGTTTTATCTATATTACTGCACATGGTAGCAGTGTCTAAGTCTAAAGCAAAAAAAGAAATTGAATTTCTCTGTACGGAATGTGGCAATACAACTCCCAAGTGGGCGGGCCGTTGCCCGTTCTGCGGGGCCTGGAGTTCCCTGAAGGAACATGTGGTTGAACACGAAGACGCGGCTGCGGGTCGTGGGGGCAGGGGCTTGGGTGGCCCGGTGCATCAGGTTGTGGCCCTTAAGGATGTGGCGGTAGAAGATACCAAACGCCTTAGTACGGCGAATTCTGAATTTGACCGCGTTCTCGGGGGAGGCTTTGCGCCTGGTTCCCTGGTGCTCATCGGCGGTGATCCCGGTATCGGCAAGTCCACCTTGGTGCTTTCCACCTTGGCCACCATGAACGCTGCCGGCGTAAAGGCTCTTTATGTTAGCGGCGAAGAAAGTGCGGTCCAGGTCAAGCTTCGTAGTGAACGTCTGGATGTGGCCGGCTCCGACATGCTTTTGCTTTGCGAGACTAGCCTGGACAAGATTCTGGAACAGGCCAAGGAAATCAAGCCTCAGGTTTTGGTTATTGATTCCATTCAGACGGTGTATAAGGAAAGCTTGGCGGGCACCCCGGGCAGTGCCAGTCAGCTGCGTGAATGTACCTTGGACCTGATGGTCTTTGCCAAGAATTCCGGATGCATTACCATCGTTATCGGTCACGTTACCAAGGATGGCCAGATTGCTGGTCCCCGAATCTTGGAACACATGGTGGATACGGTGGCCTACTTCGAAGGCGACCGCAACCACCAATACCGCCTGCTCCGAACCATCAAGAACCGCTTTGGCGCCACCGACGAAATCGGCGTATTCGAAATGACAGGTCACGGCCTTTCGCCCGTGGCGAACCCCAGCCGCGTCTTCCTGCAGGAAGGCATGCCGGCAACTCCGGGCAGTGTCGTGTGCTGCACCATGGAAGGCTCCCGCGCCCTTTTGTTTGAAACCCAGGCTCTGGTCAGCCAGACGAATTATGCGGTTCCCCAACGTGTGGCCGCCGGCATCGATGCCAAACGCCTCACCATCATTTTAGCCCTGCTGGAAAAGTTCGGCGGCATAACCATCGGCACCACCGACGTGTTTGCCACCATTGCCGGCGGCTTGAAGGTGAACGATCCTTCCTCGGATCTTGCCCTCGCCTTAGCGGTCGTCAGCAATCATCTAGGCATACCTCTTGGGCGGCAGACCATCGCAATTGGCGAACTGGGTTTATCGGGGGAGGTTCGTGGGGTGAACCTGCTGGACCAACGTCTCAAGGAGGCCCGCCGCCTGGGCATGACTGAGGCAATCGTCCCTGCCAGCGGAAGCCTGCCGGAGAATACCAGCGGAATGAACATCAAACGGGTCCACAGCCTGAGCGAAGCTGTCAGCTGGCTTATGGACAAGAAGTAGCTTGCGGTCGCCTCGCGGTTTTGTCTCGTCGAGTTCCTGAGGAGTAGCGTTGAACCCCGCGGCATCAGTCATCTATCAATTTCTAGACACAAAAAAAGACGTTCTTTCGAACGTCTTTTTTGAAACTTATTGAAGTAGCGTGAAGATTATTCTTCTTCGTCATCTTCTTCGACGTGCTTCTTCTTCTTTTTCTTCTTCTTCTTCGGCTGATCTTCATCATCGCCGTCATTAGAACGTTTCTTCTTCTTGCCTTCGACCTTGATGTCTGCAGCCTTTTCACCGCGCTTGGTGAAGCCGTACTGACGCGGATCGAAACCGGACGGGAAGCGAGTCTTGTTATCGTAGATCACCTTCTTAGCGGTGAACTTTTCGATCTTAGCGCCTTCGAGGTTTGCACCGGAGAAGTCAACGTCGTCCATCTTGGTATCGGCGTCGATCTTGATGCCCTGCATGTTGGCGTTAGTGAAGTTAACCATGACGAGCTTAGCACCAGCGAAGCTTACGCCGCCAAGCTGTGCCAAGATGAAGTCAGAACGTTCGATGGTGGAGTTGGCGAAGTTAGCCTTGGTCAAGTCGGCCTTATCGAAGATGTTCTTAAAGATGTAAGCGCCGTCGAAGACGGACTTCAGGAGTTCTGCACCGACGAAGTTGTTCTTTTCGACGGAGGCGTCAAAGAAAGAGGTCTTGCTCATCTTTGCCTTTTCGAACTTGCCCTTAGCAACGGTACCCTTATCGAATACGACACCAGTCAAATCCTGGCCGTTGAAGTTCATGTTCTTGACGGTTGCCTGAGCGAACTTAGCCTTCTGGAGCTGAGTCTTGGAAAGGTCGACGTCGTCGAATTCGGTCAAGGAAAGGTCAGCGTCCTGGAAGTTGACGTTCTTGAAGTCTGCGCCCTTCATGTTAACCTGGGAAAGACCGGCCTTGGAGAAGTTGACGTCAACGAGGTCAACACCCTTGAAGTTTGCGGCAATCAAGTTACATGCGGTAAAGTCGGTCTTCACAATCTTAGCCTTGCGAAGGTCGGTATTTGCCATCAAGGAACGAGAGAAGTTTGCGTTGGTGAGGTTGGCCTTGTAGAAATTTGCACCGGTAAGGTCAACGTCCATGACGGAAGCCTGAGTAAGGTCAGACTTTTCGAAGCTTGTGTTTTCATCAACCTTCATAGCGTCCAGACGGGCGTTCATGAGGTTGGTCTGCGGGAACTGAGAACCAAGGAGGGTTGCACGGTAGAGGTTTGCACCTTCCATGTCTGCGCCTTCGAAGCTGGAGTTACGGATGTCAGCACCGCTAATGGTAACTTTCTTAAGAGATGCGCCTTCGAAGTTTGCATCGCTAATCACAGCGTTCTGGAAGGAAACTTCGTCAAGGGTAGCCTTGTTGAAATTCGGCTTTTCACCAGTTGCACGACGGAAGTCGGTGGTGTTCTTGACAGCCTTAGCCTTGGTAAAGTTATAGCCGTCGATCTTCTTATTACTAAAAGAAACGTTCAGGTCCTTACCCTGCCAGTTATCCTGTGCAAAGACGTTCATTGCCAAGGCACTGATGAGGCAGAGACCGAACTTGGATACTCTCGTCATATTCATATTAACACATTCCCTTTTAAGGATGATAAATCGTATAGCCCTAAAATAACTAAAAAAATGTGAAAAACTACACATCAAATAAAAAAAACTCAATAAATAAAAGCTAATTTTAGGACCGAAATGAGTTTTTTTGCATCAAACCAGTATGATGTAGTGGTTTGTGGGGCCGGTCCTGCCGGTCTCATGGCTGCTTGTACCCTCGGAAGAAAGACTTCCGGTGCTAGACGGATTTTGCTTCTGGATAAAAAGGAACCCTGGAAGGAACCTATTTTCTGTGCCGAAGCGGTATCCACTGGCAGGTTGAGTGCTTTGTGGCCCATTGACCGTTCCTGGGTCCGCCAGGACCTTTCTGGCATCTATTTTACTTCCCGCAAGCGTTACCGTGCTGAATTCTACAGCAAGAACTGCGGCCTCCTGTTGGACCGAGCCAAGTTCCATAAGGCTATTGCCGACGGTTGCTGCAATGCTGGTGTGGAATGCCATTTTGATACTGTTATCAAGAAACTTGACCGCGAAAATGATTCCTGGACTATTACGGTTTCTGTAAATGGTACCGAAGAGACTTTGCATGCACCGGTGGTGGTGGATGCTACAGGTCCGGGTGCTCGCCTTACAAAGAACATTGCTTGCCTTGAAGGCATCGAATCTGGTGATACCGATCTGGAACCCGCCATTTTCGCGGTTGCCGAAGGCATTGAGCACAGCCCGGAACATATTGAATTATTCTTTGGTAGCGATTTCCCGTCTGGCTATGGCTGGATTTTCCCCCGCGATGGCAAGGAAGTGAATATCGGCTTTGTTCTCGGCAAGGATGTAAAGCAGGATGTTTCCAACCGCCAGAAGTTGCTGAACTTCCTGGCAGAAGAATATCCTCAGGCCAAGGTCAAGGCTATTTATGGCGGTATGATCGCTTGTGGTCAGTCCGACAAGCCCATGGCCATGCACGGTTTGTTCAAGGCCGGCGATGCCGCAAGTTGCGTCAATCCCATCAGCCGTTCCGGCATTACGGAATCCTTGCTGTGTGGCAAGATTGTTGCTGAAACTGTTGTGGAATGGCTGGACGACTCCGGCGCGAACCGCACTGCTATCGAGGCCAAGGCCCATAGCCGCTGGATGGAAGAAATGGGCAATTCCCATATGCAGATTGCCCGTGGTAAGGTTGCCTTCAACCAGATCACCGATGATCAGTTGAACAAGGCTGCCCTGCGCCTGTCCAAGCTTCCCCGCGAAAAGCAGACTATTTTCCGCATTTTCCTGAACGTTCTGTGGGCTAGCCCCTCCCTGGTCTGGAAGCTGCGCTCCTTCTTGCATTGGTAGTATTAAGGTTTATTGATCATGTCTAACGCCATTGAAAAACGTCTTGAGGAAATTCGCGACAAGTTCGCTTCCTTTACAGATCCTGATGACAAGTGGAAGTTCCTCCTGGACCTAGCCAAGGCCCACAAGGGAATGGATGCAAGTCTCAAGGCGGAAAAGTTTATTATTGTGGGCTGCGCCTCTACCATGTACCTCGTTCCCAGTTTTGATGGTGAAAAGATTCACTTCGAAATGGATGTGGAAGGGGGTACTACCAATCCGCTGATTAGCCGTGGCTTGGGTTGCCTCGCTCTCCAGGTTTATAATGACATGGCTCCTGCAGATATCTTGTCTGTGGATCCGGCCTTCTTCCAGCAGATTGGCTTGAACGTGGGACTTTCTCCCACTCGTTCCAATGGCTTTGCAAGCTTGGTCAAGCAGATTTATTTATACGCAAGAGTGTTTGCCGCACTCGCAAAAAAGTAACTGAAAAAGAATAGGACAAAGAAAAATGGGTTTCAGTTTTTTGAATGGAAAGAGCCCCTTTGATGAGGCTGAAGAACGCCTGGAAGCAGGTGAAACCATTAATGGCAAGCCGAAGATGCCGAAGGCTCCGGTGATGGGCTGGCAGGACGGCGTGTTCCTCCTGGTCATTATTGGCTTGGTTATTGGTGGCTATCAGTATTATCAGTATGCCAAGAAGAAGTCTGCCGATGCATTTGCCGCTTGCGACGCCTTGTATGTCGCAACCGCATCCGATGTTGCAAAGTATGCAGAAGTTGAAGTCTGCTACGAAGCTACCTGGGATCTGGGCTTCGTTAGCGATTCCCTGGAAGTTCTTCGTCAGGAACGCTTGGGCAAGATTGAAGACTTGCGCAATGCCCAGAAGGATCTGTACGACGATGTGAACGCCGACTTGACCAAGGGCGATTCCGCAACCGCCATGAAGAAGGTTTCCGCTTACACTGGTCCGGTTCTGCTTTTCGGTGGTGCCAAGGAAGACTGGGAAGGCTTGGTGAAGGCTGCCGCAGATTTCGAAGCTGCAGAAGCTGCCCGTATTGCTGCAGAAAAGGCTGCCAAGGAAGAAGCCGAACGCCTCGCCGCTGAAGAAGCAGCCAAGGCTGAAGCAGAAAAGGCGGCCAAGAGCAAGAAGAAGGGTCGCAAGGCTAAGAAGTAATTTCCGCTTCTTGTTTGCCGGTGTGGCGCTGTAGCCATGTCTGAAAAAATGAAAGCTAGGTCTAGGACCTGGCTTTTTTTTGTAATTTCGGAGGGGGCCGTCGGCCCGATAGAATCTTACTTCTTTATAAGGGTGATTTCGCGCTCGGTTTCGTTAAGGATGTCGATGCGAATTTCGTGGGTGATGCCCGGGTCATTGTCTTCCAAACGTTCGGGCCATTCCAATAGGCTGATTCCCTGTTCGAGGTAATCCGGATCCAGACCGACTTCGTAAAGGTCGGCGCCACCTTCCAAACGGTACAAGTCGAAATGGAAAATGGGCGGATTGTTGGGGTATTCGTGAAGAATGGTGTAGGTGGGAGAGCACACGGAACCTTCGAAACCCAGCCCCTTGCAAACACCGCGGCTAATCACGGTCTTGCCTGCGCCCAGGTTGCCGTAAAGGGCGACCTTGTCGCCGGGCTTCAGCGACTTGCCGAATTCCACCGCCCAATTGTACGTATCTTCTTCTGATGTGAATCGCATAAGATTACAGCTTGTCCTTAAACTGCTGATAAGTAAACTTGTGGAGCAGATGGAACTTGCCTTGTTCATCGAACTTGCCGATGCTGGGGTGGCGAACTCCATTGAAGAATGTGGTCTTCACCATGGTGTAGTGGATCATGTCTTCAAAGATAACCTTGTCTCCAACCTGGAGCGGCTTGTCAAAGGAGAAGTCTCCCAATTGGTCGCCAGCCAGGCAGGAATTTCCTGTTAGCTTGTATGTAAAAGGCTTGCCGCCCGGGAAGCCTGCGCCAGTAACGGCGGGACGGTAAGGCATTTCAAGGCAGTCCGGCATATGGGCGCTAATGGATACGTTAAGTACGGCAATGTCCATTTCGTTGTGGACGATGTCGCCAACGGAGGCTACCAGTTCACCGGTCTGCCAACCGACGGCTTCACCCGGTTCCATGATTACCTGCAGGTGGGGGTAACGTTCATGGAATCCGTTGAGGATACGGACCAGTTCATCACGATGATAGTCCTTGCGGGTGATGTGGTGACCACCGCCGAAGTTCACCCACTTCATCTGGGGGAGGTACTTGTCGAAGTGCTGCTCAAATGCTGCCAGTACGCCTTCCAGTGCGTCTGCGTCCTGTTCGCAGAGGGCGTGGAAGTGGAGGCCCTCAATGCCATCCAGAAGTTCCGGCTTGAACTCGGCTTCGGTAACGCCCAGGCGGCTGAACTTGCCACAAGGATTATATAAGTCTGTTTCTACGGTGGAGTACTGGGGGTTCACGCGGATACCGGCGCTGACTCCTGCCTTCAAGGTTTTGTCCTTGAAGCGCTGCCACTGGCCGAAGCTGTTGAATGTAATATGTCCGGCGCAGCTCAAAATTTCGTCGATTTCGTCATCGTCGTAGACCGGGGCGAAAACGTGGACTTCCTTGCCCATTTCCTCCTTGGCCAATTTGGCTTCGTTAAGGGAACTGGCGGTGGCGCCTGCCAAATATTCCCCAATTAGGGGGAAAGAACGCCAAAAACTGTATCCTTTGAGGGCGCAGATGATTTTTACGTTACCGCGCTTCTGGATATCGTCCAAAATTTCCATATTTCGGCGAAGACGGGCTTCGTCGAGCACAAAACAGGGGGAGGGGACTTGAGAATAATCGAGCATGGCACAAAGATAGCCTTTTTTACAAATTTCTTATAATTTTTTTGAAATCCTTTAACTACATTTAAGACGTGATGAGATTCTCTTGTAAGCATATATTTCTTTCTGTTCTGGCTTTGACATTCGTAGGAATGCCTTTGGCTCAACCTGCAACCCCAGTCCAAGAAGCTCAGCCCGCTGAACAGGCAGTCACTCCTTCTCAAGTAGAAGCTGATGTGGTCGCTGCTCCCCGAGGAGCCTCTAGCCTTGAAGATATGATTCAGGCTAAGTTGGATTCCATGAACCGCGTCGTTCCGGCTGCCGGCCCGCGTAACTCTGATAGCTTGGCTAAGGCTCAGGCTGACAGCGTCCGCAAGCTGATCCAGTCCGGCAAGTACGTCCAGCGTGCCAAGTACGACAAGAAGAACTTCGACCACTGGAACATTGACACCGTTCTCCAGAAGAACATGAAGGAAAAGCTGGTTGGTGCATGGCGCACTCCGATTATTGCCCATGGTCACGCCTTCCGCGATGCAGAACTTCGTTTCGGCATGAACGATACTCTGGTGGGTGTCACCCGCACTTACTCCGACTCCGGTCGCTACCAGATGACTGGTGAATACACCTTCAAGGCTCGCTACCGTTTTGATAACGAACAGTCCTTGGTCAGCCGCGAAGTGTTCGCTGATCGCAAGGTGATTCGTTGGGACTTCATCACATTTGATATTGTCAAGGATTCCTTGATCTACAACTTGAACAAGTTGGAATTCCGCGATTTGAACGATAACTGGCTCAACGCTTTGCAGGGCTTCGACAATGTTCCTGCTGAAGTCTATCTTCGCGATGAGAAGGGTACCGCTGAAATGAAGCGTGAATACGAAAAGAACAAGAAGAAGAAATAGGCTTTATTAGTCATGGCTTCTGCCAATTGTCGAGCAATTGTCTGCTTTACCGCACTGACTTTGCTCGGCTTTTTGTTTATATACCTCACCTTGAATTCTGGTTCCGTTGAAATTTCATGGGCGGACTTGGGGTGGAGGCACGTTCCCTACGATAATATGAAACAGCAGATTTTCTGGGAAATCCGTTTCCCCAGGATGGTTGCTGCAATTCTTTCCGGCGTCGCTCTGGCGGTGTCGGGTCTCTCTCTGCAGACATTGTTCAGAAATCCGTTGGCGGGTCCCTTTGTACTCGGTATCAGCAGCGGCGCAAGTTTTGGTGTAGCTTTGTCCTTGCTTGCCGGTCTTAGCTTTGGCCACTTTGGCGTGCTGGGCTCTGCTGCCGTTGGCGCCTTGGCTGTGACCGCGTTGATCATGTGGGTTTCTTCCCGCTTTGAACGTTCTTCAATCCTTTTGATTGTCGGCCTTCTGGTGGGGTACTTCATCGATGCCTTGGTCAGTATTCTTATTGCCAACAGCGATGCGGAAGCCTTGCGCGTGTACGTGTCCTGGGGGATGGGAAGCTTTGGTCGCCTGACTTTTGATGGCGTCTTGATTTTTGCAGGAGCGATTGCGCTTGGACTCGTGATGATTGTACTTTCCTTGAAGTACTTGAATGCGGTGCGCCTTGGTGAAGACTTTGCCTGTGGTCTCGGAGTGAATATCCGCCGCGGTCGTTTGTTTGTATTGCTCGGCGCTTCTCTGTTGGCTGCAACAAGTACTGCTTATTGCGGACCTGTCGCCTTTGTAGGCATCGCGGTTCCTCACTTGGCATTTATGTTGTTCAAAACCTGCAATCATCGTGTGCTTTTACCGGGCTCTGCTCTTTGCGGCATTGTACTTTGCCTTGCCGCATCCTTGTTCAGTACCGTTCCCTTGAATGCAATTCTTAGCATTGTTGGTGTCCCGATTATTTTGTGGGTGATTATTCGCGGAAAGGGGGAACATTAATGCCGTTGCTGAAATTTACGGATTTGTGCTTTGGCTTTGGAACGAACTTCGCACAGCCTGCAAACTTTGAGTTGAATGCTGGCGAAGTTGTTGCCTTGATGGGCCGTAATGGTTCTGGTAAAAGTACCTTGCTGAAAACCTTGTGTGGAAAAGTTTCTGCAATGAATGGAACCGTGGAAATTGCAGGTGCAAATCTGAAGGATTGGAACGCCGTAGAGCTTGCAAAGAAAATCGCCTACATCTCGATTAGTAAGGCCGCTCCCGAACGTATGACAGTCCGCGAATTTGTAAGTCTTGGTCGCATGCCCTACAGCGGAATTTTCGATGGCCGCTCCGCAGAAGACAACAAGATTGTGAATGACGCTATAGAACTTTTACAGTTGACTGATTATGCAGATCGCATGGTTTCTACGCTGAGTGACGGTGAACGTAGCCGTGTGTACTTGGCTGAAGCGGTCGTCCAGCAAGTGAGTGTTTTGCTGCTTGATGAACCTAATGCATTTTTGGACATTCCCTGGAGCCATCAGCTATTTAGAACGCTGCGCCAGTTGTCAGCAGAACGAAATATGGGTATTATTGTTTCAACACATTCGTTGGAATATGCGTCTAAATATTGTGACCGCTTCATGATTGTGGACAATAAGAATTTGAATGTAGGAACCTTGGCCGAAGCTCAAGAAAACGGCTGGTTGGAATGGACAAAATGAAGAAGATTCTATTTGTGATTTGCGCTTTGCTCATGGTGAGCTGTGCAGGTGTGTTCAAGAAAGGTAGCTCTGAACACAAACATTTCCTTTGGAAAGTTTCCGACGAAAATTCCAGTGTCTGGGTCTTAGGTAGTATTCATTTTGCAGATTCCTCGTTCTATCCCTTGGACTCTGTTGTTGAAACTGCCTTTGTGAATGCAGAGGAACTTGCTGCAGAAATCAACATCAATGATGATTCCGTTAGCCAGGATGTGGCAAAGAAAATGTTGAAGCAGGGTGTTCTTCCCAATGGAACAACATTGGATCAGGTGCTTCCCGAAGGCATGTGGAAAACCATTGACAGCTTGTGCCTGGCTTGGAACTATCCGCCTATTTTGTTGAAGCGTTTCCGTCCTTGGTTTGCTGCAACAACTTTGAGTGGTATCGCATTCCAACGAGCAGGAATTGATCCTAATTATGGCATTGACGCTGTTCTTTTGGAACGTGCCGCCAACGAAGGCAAGACAATTGTTGGTTTGGAGACAGCTGAAGAACAGGTGAATGCAGTTGCCGATACGGGTACTTCTGATTCTGCAGGTATTTTCTACATGAAGACAACCTTGCGTGAAATTTCTGAATTGGATTCCATGGTGGCTCAAATCATTCGCGCTTGGAAGACGGGCGATGTAGAGCTTATGCGTAAGGCCATGAATGAAGATGAATTTGTTGATGAAGCCGATTCTACGGTTCAGAAAGATTTTGAAGAACGAATCTATACCAGCCGCAATGCAAAGATGGCGGAATCCATTGAGGAATTCCTAAAGGACGACAGAAAGGTCTTTGTTGTTGTGGGGGCTGCTCATTTGACTTTGGATGACGACAATGTCATTAGCCTTCTGCAGAAGAAAGGCTTTACAGTGGAGCAATTCTAAAGGTCTTTGACCGAAATTCCTAAACGGTTCAATCTGTTATAAAGTGCCGTGCGGAGTAAACCCAGTTTCTCTGCTGTAGCACTGACAGAACCATTGTTTTCCTGGATTTTCCCCTTAAGGAAAATCCTTTCTTGTTCCAATTGCATTTCGCGGAATTCGTCGTAGCGGGTAGCGGAAGAGGAAGCAAGATTGCTTGCCGCCATACTGATATTAAGAGGTTGCTTTTCCGGAGCGACTTCTGTAGTGACGATGTTGTTTTCGTTTTCGATCTGGAAATCTTCAGGTTGCAATTCGCCAGAATTGGCGAAGCACAGGGCGCGTTGAATGACGTTTTCCAACTCTCGAATGTTGCCCGGCCAGTTGTGGCTTTGCAATCGACGGAGCGCCTTGTCGGAAAGTGTGTAGGTTTCTTCTTCGGCTTGGTACTGTTTGATAAAATAGTTTGCCAAGTCCTCAATATCTTCCTTTCGTTCGCGGAGGGGAGATATCTTGAGGGGAATGACGTTCAGTCGGTAGAACAAGTCTTCGCGGAACTTCTTTTCCTTGACAGCTTGTTTTAGATCGCGGTTGGTTGCAGCCACAATGCGCACGTCAACATGTTTTGACTGGTTTGCTCCGATGGGGCGGATTTCCTTGTTCTGCAAAACGCGAAGAAGCTTCACTTGGGTGTGTAGCGGCATATCGCCGATTTCATCCAGGAAGATGGCGCCACCATCGGCCGCTTCGAACAAACCGATTCGCTCCGCCTGGGCTCCAGTGAATGCGCCTCGGGTATGGCCGAAGAGTTCGCTTTCAAAAAGATTTTCAGGAATGGCGCTGCAGTTTACCGTAATGAACTTGTCGTAAATGCAGGAGACCGCTCTTGCGATAAGTTCCTTGCCAACGCCGGTTTCGCCTTGAATCAATACGGGACCGGAGTTCACCATGGCTTTCAGCACGGATTTACGGAGCTGTTCCATGGCAGGGCTTTTTCCCACCAGCAAGGCCATTCTTTCACGGAAGATTTTACGGGCTTCGATAAATTGACGTAGCTTGGAAATCTTGCTCATCAAGTGAACGCGCAGGTCTGCTGCGTTCATGCTGACGTCTGCATACTTGTTGCAAAGGTAGCCGTAATTTGTAGTGTCTTCCGCATAAGCGAAAATCATGGAATCGGGATTTTTTTCACGAAGGGCGGACAGAGCCTTTTCGTTTTCCTCGGTAAAGGAATCCAGATCCCAAATAATGATGGGGGAGAACGGAATTGTTGTAGTGTAGAGCCCGCTCTCAATAGAATCATAGACGGTTACATCGTAATTCACAGAGGAAAGCACGTCTTGGATGAACGAAGACGTTGAAGTTTCCTTTGTGAAAAAATCGATGAGCATAGTTCGTGATTCGAATTGTTATTTTCCAAGTTCCTTGGAACGGTCGGTGCCAGCGACGACTGCCTTGATGAGGGTGCTGCGGAAAGCGCCTTCTTCAAGAGCGTTGATGCCTGCGATGGTGGTGCCTGCGGGAGAGCATACCATTGCGCAGAGGTCGCTGGGGCTCTTGCCGGACTTCTTCACCAGTTCCACGCTACCTTCGATGGTGCCGAGGGCCAGCTTAAGAGCGACATCGCGGGTAAGACCAGCCTTCACGCCGCCGCGGGTGAGACCTTCAATGAATTCAAATACGTAAGCCGGAGCGCTGCCGGAAAGACCGGTGACTGCGTCCATGAGGCTTTCGGCAACGCGGCAGGTAACGCCGATGTTGCCGAAGATCTTTTCTGCGGTAGCGAGGGTGGCTTCAGTAACGCCATCGGTAGCCAGGCCCACGGAACCCTTGCCCACGGTGAGCGGGAGGTTCGGCATAACGCGGAGAACCTGATTCTTGGTGCCGAGAACATCAATGAGTGCTGCGCGGGTCACGCCAGCCATAATGCTGATGAAAGTCTTGGTGGTCTTGATTGCCTTGACTGCTGTCTTCCATTCTGCGGCGACCAGCTTGAAAATCTGGGGCTTTACGCAAAGGAAGGTAACATCGGCCTTCTTGACGCCTTCGGCAAAGTTCTTGACGCGTACGCAGCCCAGGGCGGTCACTTCGGCTGCAGCCTTGTCGCTGGGGTCGAAGAAGAAAATGGACTTAGGATCGTTACCGGCCTGAAGAAGACCGCGGAGGATTGCACCGCCCATGTTGCCGGTGCCAGCGAAGAAAATTTTATTAACCATAGTTCGTTGTTTTTAAAAAAGTGAAAATTTTCAGTTAATCAGGTAAAAATCAACTTCGTTGATTTTTACCTGACGCTATCCTTGGCCTTACGGAGGAATTCCAGCAGTTCATCGTTGGTCTTGTACTGCTTCATCCACTTAATGACTTTATCCATAATTCCGTTTTCGGTGTCGTTCTGCATACCCTGACGAACACTCCAGATGATGTCCTGTTCGCGGAGGGTGAGCAAACGGTCTTCCTTACGGG
This sequence comes from Fibrobacter sp., assembly GCA_024399065.1. Taxonomy (NCBI): domain Bacteria; kingdom Pseudomonadati; phylum Fibrobacterota; class Fibrobacteria; order Fibrobacterales; family Fibrobacteraceae; genus Fibrobacter; species Fibrobacter sp. The sequence continues at coordinate 70,624 of JAKSIB010000016.1, forward strand.
TACCGGATTTGAAAATGTCAATGGCAGGCCAGGTGCGCTTTTCTGCCAGGCGGCGGTCAAGAACCAGTTCCATGTTACCGGTGCCCTTGAATTCTTCGAAGATCACTTCGTCCATGCGGCTACCGGTTTCAATCAAAGCGGTACCGATAATGGTGAGGGAACCGTTCTTCTGGACAATTTCACGGACGGGTTCGCCAAAAATAGTCTGGACAATCTGACCGTTGGAATCCTTCTGGAAGTCTCCCAGTTTGTCTGCAATTTTACGGGCTGCACCAAAGAACTTCTTGGGGAACTGCATGGCCATGGCGTCCACACCACCAGAGAGGATCTTGCCGGAGTGGGGGATCACAACGTTGTTTGCGCGAGCGAAACGGGTGATGGAGTCCAGGAGAACCACAACATCCTTCTGCTGTTCCACAAGGCGCTTTGCCTTTTCAAGAACCATGGTGGCAACGCGGGCGTGATGGTCAGGAGGTTCGTCGAATGTAGATGCAACAACTTCAGCCTTGATGGTGGGATTCTTTTCCACAAGCTTGCCCACGATTTCGCGCATTTCGGTCACTTCTTCGGGACGTTCATCAATGAGGAGAACCATGATGACGCATTCCGGGTGGTTTGCGGCAATGGCGCGGGTAATGTTCTGCAAAAGAATTGTCTTACCGGTGCGGGGAGGAGCCAGGATAATGGAACGCTGGCCCTTACCGATGGGGCTGAACAAATCCATGACGCGGGTGGTCAATTCATCCTGATCGTGTTCCAGGCGAATCTTTTCGTTGGGATGGATCGGGGTGAGGTATTCGAAAGCCACGCGACGCTTGATTTTTTCAGGATCGTCGAAATTTACTTTGTCCACACGACGCAGTGCGTAGAACTTGTCGCCATCGCGGGGCGGACGTGCAAGACCTGCAACGGTGTCACCAACCTTGAGGCCGAAACGGCGGATCAGGTTCTGGCTAACGTAAACGTCGTCCGGACCCTGCTGGTAGTTGAATTCGGTGTTGCGGAGGAAGCCGTGGCCCTGGGGGGTAACTTCCAAAAGACCTTCGGCGTAAACGATGTTGTTTTCGTTTTCCAGGCTCTGGAGCAAAAGACCCAGGGACTGCTTGCGGTAACGGCGGAAGTCCAGATTTTCCTTCTGACTTGCCAGTTCCTGCAAGTCGCTCATGGTCATCTTGCGATACTTGGCCCAGCAATCGCGAGCCTTGCACCAGGCTTCGGAATCCGGTTCCGGAAGGGGCGTGGCGTCTTCCTGTTCTTCCTGCTGTTGACGGTTGTTGTTATTGTTGTTGCGGTTGTTCTTGTTGAACTTGTTTTTCTTGTCCCACTTGTTGAAACGGCCGCCTTGCTGATAGCGCTGCTGATTGTTTTCGTCGCCTTCCGCGTTTTCGTTGTTGCCTTCCTGGTTGGAATTGGCTTCACCATTTGCGGATTCGCCGGCTTCAGTGCTTGCCATGCTTTCGGCGGTAGCGGTAGCTTCGCCTGCGGCGGCGTTGCTTGTCGTAACTTCGACAACGGCTTCTGCCGGCTTTTCTGCAGCCGGAGCCGGATTTACTTCCGCAGCGGAAATTTCACTATTTTCAGAAGGAGCGCTTGCTGCAACATCGTTGGCGTGTTTTTCAGCCTTCTTCTTGAATTTCTTTTCGTCAGACTTTTTTACTTCGTCGTTCTTTTCGGACTTGGCTGCCTTTGCAGGACGGCCCGCACGCTTTGCGGGTTTTGCTGCATCTTGTTTCGGCTTGGGAGTGTCTGCGCTGCTTGCGACTTCAGGGGAAACTTCAATGCCAGTTTCTTGTTCTGCTAAAGGAATATTCTTTTTTGTGGGAGCCACGTTGGAATCCTATGATTAGGTGAAATAAAAATGCGATTGATATAAAAGACAGGGTGCCCAATAAAAAAATGGGGAATGCCTGAAAATGTATAGGGAAAAATATTGTACCTCAGTGGAGGTGAGCATAAGATAACTAAAAAATGCCCTTTTGTCATAGAAATTGGGCTTTTTTCTAAAAAAAATTTTAAAACGGCTTTGGGACTGGCCTAAAGGGTTTCAATTCTCTCTTTTGACAAATTTGTGCCAATTTGAATATCTATATTATTGACGTGGATTCATTAGAACGTGTATTTGTAGCCCTGGGATCGAATATTCCAGATCGCTCTGCGCATTTGAACGAAGGTCGAGAGATGCTTCGTAAGATTTCTGCTGGCGGTTGGAAAGAAAGTCCTATTTACGAAACCCCTCCGGTTGGTCCGGAAGGCCAGGGTCCTTATTTTAACCAGGTTATATCGTTCTGGTACTCTGGTACGTCATCACGTTTGCTGAATTATTTGAAAGGTGCAGAATTTGTTTTAGGCCGTAAGCCCCGTGGGCATTGGAATTCCAGAGAAATTGATCTGGACTTGCTGTATTTCGGCAAGGAAGTTCGCAAAGGTGTGCCTAATTTACCTCATCCGCAGATTGTTAATCGCCAGTTTGTCCTGGTTCCGCTCAATGATGTGGCTCCCGAATGGGAAGATCCTCAAATGGGCTTTGAAGTCAAGGACATGTTGGCAAATCTCCTCGTCAAAGAGGAGAAGATTCCGTTCCGCGTAATAACCTCGGAGGAACCTTAATATGCTGACTGAAAAAGGTGTTCATTTTTTAGCCATCGAAGGTGTTATTGGTGTGGGTAAGTCTTCTCTCGCGAAGATTATTGCCGACCGTTGGAAAGCTGTGCTTATCGAGGAAAACTTTGCCGAGAATCCGTTCCTGGAAAAGTTCTACCAGAATAGGGAAGCCTACGCCTTCCAGACCCAGCTGTTCTTCTTGCTGGACCGTCACAAGCAGCTTCAGAACTCCGCTCTCCAGAGCGACTTGTTCCACGACTTGCTGGTGAGTGACTACACCTACGAAAAGGACCAGATTTTCGCTGCCCAGAACTTGCAGGAAAGCGAGTACGCCATGTACGAACAAGTGGCTACAACCTTGAACAAAGGTATCCCGCATCCTGACCTGGTGGTTTACCTGCAGGCAAGCGTTCCTACTCTTTTGAACCGTATCCATGGTCGTGGCCGTGCCATGGAAAAGTCCATTGAAGGCTCTTATTTGCAGTCTTTGATGGATAGATATGACCATCATTTCTGGAATTATCCGTATTGCCCGGTCTTGATTATCAATACCGACAATATTGATTTTGTCCACAATGAAAGTCATCTAAATCTTGTGTTGGATGCAATTGCAGCCTGCCCGAGACAAACGACCTATTTCGTTCCAGAAGGTAAATAATGCAAATCATTAAGACAATCGATTCTCTCCGTCAGGCTTTGAAGCCTTTGGCTCAGCAGGGAAAGTCCATCGGCCTCGTTCCGACCATGGGCGCTCTTCATGCTGGTCATGGTGCTTTGATCAAGGCTTCGGTGAATGATTGTGACGTAACTGTTGTTAGCGTTTTCTTGAATCCCATCCAGTTTGGCAAGAACGAGGACCTGGACAAGTATCCCAAGCGTCTCGAAGCCGATGCCAAGCTCGCTGAATCCATTGGCGCTGACTTCGTTTTTGCTCCGTCCGTCGAAGAAATGTATCCGGATGGAGATCCTCTGACTATGGTGCGCGACGAAACCTTGGAAAGCCTGTACTGCGGTGCTTACCGTCCGGGCCATTTCCGTGGTGTTCTGACTGTTGTTTCCAAGTTGTTCCTGATTTCCGGAGCTCATCACGCATACTTTGGCGAAAAGGATTACCAGCAGGTATTCCTGATCGAACGTATGGTGAAGGACCTGTGTTTTGATATTCAGATTCATCGCGTGAAGATTGTTCGTGAAGAATCCGGACTTGCTCTTTCCAGCCGTAATGAATATTTGACTGACGAAGAAAAGGCTCGTTCTCTGGGCATCAGCCTTGGCCTCAAGCAGGCTAAGGAAGCTTACGATGCGGGTGAACGCGGTGTTGTGAAGATTCGAGACACCGTGGTGAAGTCCATCTTGGCTAACCGCGGTCAGGTGCAATTTGTTGAAGTGGTGAACCAGAAGACCTTGCAGAAGTTTAATGCAGGCATGCTGGGAGCAGAAGACAAGGCCGTCATCTTGGTGGCCGCATTCTTCGGCAAGACCCGCTTGATCGACAACATTGAATTGAACTAATTCTGAAGCGAGGGGTGACCCTCGGTCGAACCTTTTAAAAAAAGACCTCGACTGAAGGAAGTCGAGGCCTTTTTGTTTTTCAATGAGTCCCGTTCGAGAAAAGTTCATCTTGAGTGAACCTTTGACGAGTCCCGTTTACAAAATTTTCGTGTTGAGTGTATCCTCGGCGAATCCCGTTCGAGAAAAGTTCATCTTGAGTGAACCTTTGACGAGTCCCGTTTACAAA
>JAKSIB010000017.1 GCA_024399065.1 Fibrobacter sp.
TAGCCGTATCTTGTCTTGTCGGTGTTGCTGCCGGTGTAGTCGGGATAGTCGTTGTCGAAGCAGGCGGCGCAGTAGTTTTCGCCTTCGCCGGTGCATTCCTTCATGCCTTCCACGCTGAGGTAGCCAAGGCTTTCTACGCCAAGCATCTTTGCGATTTCGTCGGGAGTCATGGAGCTTGCGGCAAGTTCGCCCTGGCTGGGGAAGTCCATGCCGAAGAAGCAGGGGTGAGCTACCGGAGGAGATGCGATGCGGATGTGAACTTCGAGAGCGCCTGCGTCACGGAGCATCTTGGAGAGAATCTTTAGCGTTGTGCCGCGTACGATGGAGTCTTCCACCACGCAGACGCGCTTGTTTTTTAAGACGCCTTCGATGGGGTTGAACTTCAGCTTGACTTTTTGTTCGCGAACGTTTTGGGTGGGGTCGATAAAGGTACGGCCCACGTAATGGTTACGGAGAAGCCCGATTTCGAAGCGGATGCCGCTGGCCTGTGCGTAGCCCAGGGCTGCGGTAGTGGCGCTGTCCGGGACGGAAATGACAATGTCTGCGTCCACCGGGCATTCCTTGGCCAACTGCTTACCCATCTTGCGGCGGACCTTGTCGCAGGACTGCTCGAAGATCTTGGAGTCCGGGCGGCTGAAGTAGATGTATTCGAAAATGCAGTGGGCCAGACGGTCCTTCTGGGTGAAGCGTTCGGAATGGAGGCCGTTGTTTGTGATGGTGAGGAATTCGCCGGGCTGGATGTCACGTACGTAGTGGGCTCCCAGCAGGTCGAAGGCGCAGGTCTCGGAGGCCACGCACCAGGACTTGCCCATGCGGGCGATGGAAAGGGGGCGGAAGCCGAAGCCGTCGCGGGCCACGTACATGGTGTCCTTGCTGATGAAGATCAGACAAAAACAGCCGGTGAATTTGGTAATAGCTTTCTTGATTGCTTGTCCCAAGTCATCGGCTTCTGTGCGGGCGATTTCATGAAGAAGAATTTCTGAGTCGGAAGTGGTCTGGAAAATGTGACCTTCGGCTTCCATTTCCTGGCGAAGCTCGTTGGCGTTAGTAATGTTTCCGTTGTGGGCTACAGCCAGCTGGCCCCACTTGCAACTCACCAGGATGGGCTGGGCATTTGCGAGGGTGCTTGCGCCTGTGGTGCTGTAACGGACGTGGCCGATGCAGGTGTTCCCCGGACATTCGTCAACGTTGTGTTCCTGCAAAAGGGTGGAGACCAGACCCATGGATTTACGGACGCGAATCTTGTCGCCGTCGGTCACTGCAAAGCCTGCAGATTCCTGACCGCGGTGCTGCAGAGCGTACAGACCCATGGTAACATTGCGGACAACGTTCTCGCCATTGAAAATGCCGATGACGCCGCATTCTTCATGAATTTCTTCGAGCATAACGCCTCTTTGGAAATGAAATCCTCCCTGCCTCAGGGGCCGTAGCTCACCGGAATCGGTGCAAGCAGGAGAATCAAGCGTCAAAAAAATAGACACCCGTAGAAAGGGTGCAAAGGGCGAAAATTTGAAAAATTTTTGCGAAATTTGACTAAAAACGGCAATTTCTTTACGTTTTATGTAAAAATGGCTGTTTTTGAAAAGTTGGTTTTACAAATTTTGAAAACGTATTTTTGCCGTAGAAAAGCGCAATTCTAGTACATCAAGGTTGGTTTCGTGTGAATGTAGGAAATGCTTGATATGAAAGTATAGTGAGGCTCTACGACGGTGCTTACCACCAAAGCGATTAATCCCAGGAACATGGCAATCTTGATCAGGCCTTGGGCTCTGTGGTATTTTCTCTGGTGAGCGGAAACGATGGCTGCCCCAAGGGTTGGGGTAAGAGTGGCGGCGGCAACGATCAAGAACCATTTGGAAAAGTAGCCCTGTACGACAGGCAGGGGCAGGAGGAGCCAGCTGAAAATGGCTAAGGCGCCAGCAAGGCGGCGTGCCGTGGGTGCGCCTGCAATGAGTGGAAAAGTCATGATGCCAGCCTTGAGATCCCCGATTTCGTCTTCAAGGTCCTTGTAGATTTCCCGGGTGGTGGTGAGCAGAAAGGCGAATAGCATGGCGGGATAGAGATTTCCGAGTCGCGAGGAAAATGCAATAGATGTCTTATCGATAACAACAACCGTGTAAAGTAAGTTCAGGATTAAAGGGGTGGCGCAGAGAAATGCAACCGTCATGTTCTTCAGCAGGGGAATGTGTTTCAGCTTCTTGTTGTAGGCGATAAGCAAAAGAACAAGAGCCGCAAAGAACAGGGAGGGTGTCACATAGGCTCCGGATAAAATGCCGTCGGTAATCCCGCACATGACGGTAAGAATTGCCATGACGATCCATGCTGTTTTTGCCGTGCTAATGCTTATGCGGCCACTGGGTAGCGGGCGTTCAGGACGGTTCAGCTTGTCGCTTTCAAAATCAAGGACGTCGTTCTGGATGTTTCCAAAACCGATGGCGAAGGCGAAACCTAGAGCTTGCAGAACAAGGCTGTAAACCGGGACGTCGTTCGCGCCAAGTGCGAGAACTCCCTGCAGAAAATACCCGATGAACAAGGTCACAACGGCAATAACGATATTCACGGGGCGGGTCATTTTGAAAATTGTTGCAAGCATGCCTTAAAAATAGAATAGTTATCCAGTCTAGAAAATTTAAGCAAGGCTGTTTTGGGTAAAAAATATTTCATTGGAATTGGACTTGTGCGAGTATTCTTGTCCAAGATAAATTGCCTCTAGTTTCACCTTAACAAGGAGTGTCCTATGGAGAAACTAGCGTTCTTCCGCTGCCCTATGTGCGGAAACATCATTGTGTATGTCAAAAATTCCAGCATCCCCGTGGTCTGCTGTGGCAAACCCATGGTTGAATTGGTGGCCAATACAGTGGATGCCTCCAAGGAAAAGCACGTGCCCGTAGTGGATGTATTCAGGAACTCGGCCATGGTTTCTGTGGGCTCCGAACCTCATCCCATGATTGATTCCCATTACATTGAGTGGATTGCCCTGGAGACAAGTTCTGGATTTCAGATCCACTATATGGTTCCTGGGGAACAACCTAGCTATGAATTCTACATCCGTGATTTTGACAAACCTGTTGCGGCCTTTGCCTACTGCAACTTGCATGGGCTTTGGAAAACCCGGATGATTTAAAAACCTATGGGGGAAGCCTTGAGCCTCCCTTTTTTTATTGCCCGGGCAGGCAGATTTTTTTTCATTACTATATTTTAGTCCATGGCGTTTTTCACAAAGAGTAAGATAGAAGACCTTCGCAGGGAAGCGGACCAGCTTTCCATTTGTATAGAACATTTTCTGTACGCGTCGGATATTGTGCCCGAATGGGATTACAAGACCCGTGGCTTCTACGACAACTGTATTGAAAAATGCAATGGACGCCTTAAGGCAATCCACTTTATTATGGAATCCATTCGCAGGGGCCGTCCGGTCACCGAAGCGGAACTGGATGAGGCTCGCGAACGTGAGGACTCCGAAGCTGGTCTTGCCGCCAAGAAGCGTGTGGAAGAAAAGAAGAACTTGAAGAACGGGGAAGCCGATGCGAAGTAATTTCGAAGCCGACAACGACTTTGAAGAGGAAGAAGCACCGCTTCGCTCTGTGCGCCCCACCCGCCGCGACCATCGCAGTCGACGTATCGACGTGATGAAGGAATTGGAGAGTGGCGTGGTCGATGAACGTCCCATCAAGGAACGTTACAGCCGCGAATTTAAGAAGGCTAAGATCAAGAAGGTTAAGGACCCCATCGAAAATATCGGTGAGGAAAACTGCGTGGAAGGCCTGGTGATGGAAGTTCATCGCCGTACCTGCGAAGTGCGATTAGACGAAGCTAGATCCCCGATCGGGTCGGGGATGACATCTGACGCCTCGACCCTCGAGCCTGGAACCTCGAACCTGGAACCTGGAGCCTCGAGCCTCATCGTAACCGCCATGTACCGCGCCACCACGTCCAAGACCTTGGGCGAATTCCCTGCCGTAGGCGACCGCGTACTCCTGGGGCAGGTGAATGATGCTGAAGACGAAGGCGATGGCGTTGGCTCCCAGAAGTACTGCGTGGTACGCGTACTTCCCCGTAAGAGCGAATTGAAGCGCCCGGGCCCCCGCGATAGCTTTTATAAACAGCAGACTCTTGCGGCAAATATCGACCAGGTGGTCATTGTGGCAAGCGTGACTCAGCCGGAATTCAACTACGGCTTCATGGACCGTTTTCTGTTAGCGGCAAACTTGAACGACCTGCCCTTTGTGCTGGTTCTTACCAAGATGGATTTGCTTCCAGACGGAGAAAAAGATCTTTCCGAAGACATTCGGGACTTTATGTCCATTGCCGACAAGGTGATTCCCGTAAGTGTGCGGACTGGGGAAGGCCTGGAAACCTTGAAGGCAGAACTCAATGGAAAGTCCTCTGTCTTTAGTGGTCAGAGTGGTGTAGGCAAGTCTACCTTGGTGAACGCTCTCGTTCCCGAAGCTGAACTGCAGACTGGTGAAGTCCGCGAACGTGATGGCAAGGGCCGTCATACCACCACCTCCTCCAGCTTGTTCGACTTGCCTCTGGAAGATTTCCCCGATGGCGGTATCGTCATTGATACTCCGGGTATCCGCTCCATCGGACTTATGGATATGGAAGGGGAGACCTTGGCAAAGATTTTCCCGGGTTTCTTTGAAGATGATTTGTTCACTTGCAAGTACAGTAACTGCCTGCACCTTAAGGAACCTGGCTGTGCAGTGCGTGCTGCGGTCGAAAGCGGTAGGCTGACTCCTGCTCGCTATGCAAGTTACTTGCGAATTCTGAATTCGAAGAATTAGTTTTGTTTTGGATGTTTATGGCAATTGCGATTAAGATTACTTTGATAGCGGCTGTGATTTTGATTGGGTACAACCTTTCCCAGGCGTTGACCTCCTATGAGGGCGTTTGTGAAAAGGTGAAAAAATTCAAGGAACTTGCTGTTGAAACGGATTCCAAGGATGATGAACTGAGACGCTCCAATACGGTTTTGACCGGCGTGCTGTCCTTGATTTTTGTTGGCCTGGTTTACTTGTCCGGTTTCGCTTTTTGGTTCGTTGCTTTGGTTATGGCGAAAATGGGTTTTACCTGCTACGCCTCTTTTTTGGAAATTCAGAGCATTTTGAAAACCGGTGAAATTGAAAAGAATGTTTTTGTGTTGTCCCGGATGGATTCCGTGGCCAATGTGTTGACCGGGCTTGGTGTAGCCTTGATCCTGGTTCTTTAGTTTGTGGAGTTTAAAATGAAAAAGAGTGTAATAAGTTTCCTGATGCTCCTCCTGATCTGCGTCTCGCTCAGCTTTGGCGACGAGGGCGCTTCTGCTGGAGGCGATGGTACTTCCGCTGGTGCAGCCGGTGGTGTTCAGGCTCCGTTCTTTGCCGGCGGTATTTTGGGCTTTGGTTCCGGTACAGGCGTTGGCTCCGCACGTGGCGTCGGCTTACAGCAGATTGCTCCGGTGATTGGTTACTGGTATCCGCGCTACGCATACCTCCGATTGGGCTATGGTTTCTCTAACTTTGAAGAAGCCGATGATGATGATAATAAGTACGCTGTAGATCATTCTGATTTCAGTGTGGACTTGGCTGTTCACGCTTACGGCGATCTTTATATCATGGGTTCTTATTCCCGAGCAAAGGATTTGAGTGATCTTGGCGATGTGGCCTGGAATGAATGGGGCCTTGGTTTTGGTTCTGTGATTAATGTCGTGTCCAAGACGATGTTCTTTGCTGAAATGCAGTATCGCTGGGTGATGGATCATTACGATCCGTTCCTGGACAAGAATGTGAACGGAACCCGCTTGCAGTTTAACCTTGGATTTGCCGTCTATGTCTACTAAGAATGTTGCCATTCTTGGGGGAGCTTTCGATCCTGTACATAAGGATCATGTGACTGTTGCAAAGACTTGCCTTGACCGCGGTTTTTGCGACGAAGTTTGGTTCATGCCTAGCCCCGACCGTTGGGACAAGACATTGAACGCGAGCCCGGAAGATCGTTTCGCCATGCTGGAACTTGCGTTTTCTGGCGATACTCGACTGGTACTTTCTGACTTGGAAATTCAGCAGGGCGACTATCGTGGTTCCTATGTGTTTTTGATGGGTGTGAAGGAGATGTTCCCGGACATCAATTTCCGCTTGTTGGTGGGCGCCGACAGCTATGAGAATATTCCTCATTGGCGCGACCCCATGAATTTCTTTGGCACCAACTATAATGGACATCTTCTGCTTCGCGATATTGAACTGATTGTATTCGCTCGCCAAGGTTACGAGAAGCCGAATATTGCCGCCCACAATGCCAAGGGCTACGCTCCGCTTTTGTGGCTGGGCCCGGAAGAAGGTTTTGAAGGTGTTTATTCTAGTACGGCAATTCGAAAGGCTTTGCTCTGCGATTATAACGAGTGCCCCGAGGGATTGGATCCCAAGGTATTTGAATACATCAAGGAACACGACCTGTATAGAGAGTGATTATGAATTACGAATTACAAAGTACGAGAATAATAATGGCGGCTCCGCCGCAAAAAAAGAATCTTGTTCCTCGCGTAATCTCATAATTCATAAATCATAAATCATAATTCATAAATCATAAATCATAATTCATAAATCGTAAATCGTAAATCGTAATTCGTAGTTCGTAGTTCGTAGTAGTCTATGGTTCCTTCTGATATGTACTTTGAAAGCGTGGTACAGCCTGAACATGAAGGCTGGCTGTTGCTTAAATCGCTGTGTGCCCGTTTTACTTACCATAGTGAGATGGACTGGGCGGATAAACTTGCCCGCGGTCTTGTGACTATCAATGGGAAAGTGGCCAACGCTTCTACAATCGCCCACAAGAACGACAAGGTTGTCTATCACGTAGAAAACTATACGGAGCCTGAAGTTCCCACTAACTACGAAATCGTTTTTGAAGATGATGAGTTCATGCTGGTGGCAAAGCCGGCTGGTGTTCCTGTGCATCATACGGGGCGGATCTTCTACAATACATTTACATCCATCGTTCGTCGCGGAACGGATTATGAAACGGCGACGCCCATGCACCGCTTGGACCGCGATACCGGTGGCTTGATGCTGTTTGCAAAGTATGCGGAATCCGCTGCAAGATTCCAGAAGAACTTGGATCGCATTCTGTTGCGCAAGTTCTATATGGCGGTTGTCCGCGGGGATTTCCAGATGGTGGTGCCGGAACTTGCCGATAACGCCGCGGCACAGTGCGTGTCCCTCGGGGAGGATGATCGCGGTTCCTTTATGGATTGCAGGATACCCCTGCGCGAGGACCCGAACGATAACATCCGCCTTCGCATGCATTATTTTGCAGATGGCAAGGAATGCCATACCCGCTTCCGTGTGCTGAAGCGCGGAACCTTGCCCAATGGTGAATCTTATTCTGTGGTGGAGGCGGAACTTCTCACAGGCCGCAAGCACCAAATCCGTGCTCATCTGTCTGAACTAGGATTCCCGATTTTGGGTGACCGCCTTTATAGCTTTGGCGGAAAGTTCTACGAGAAGATGACGGATAAGGTGGCGGAAGCCCGCGCACGAGGAGAGCTTAGTCAGGAAGATGCGTTGACTGAAGAAGATTATGCCGTTCTTGGCGGTCGTAGCCACATGCTTTACGCCTACAAGGCTGAAATTCAGCTGCCTTACTGGCGGGAATCCAGGGAGTTTTCCTGCGAAAATTTCCCGGAAGATATGGCAAAGCTGGTTTGATGGAGAAATCTTAAAGTTTTTTCAAAAAAAATCAGATTTTTTGCCCATATCCCTTGACAAATAATTCTGAATATCTATATTTGGACTCGTCAATGAGAAACGCCGCAAGGCTGGAACTCAAAGACCTGATTGCTTCATAGCTCAGTTGGTAGAGCCCGCGACTGTTAATCGCGTTGTCCTTGGTTCGAGTCCAAGTGAAGCAGCTCAAGAGCCTCGATGAAAATCGAGGCTCTTTTGTTTTATGTGTTTTTCAATTTAACGTTTTTCGATTTAGCGTTGTTTGACTTCGCGGCAGACGATTTCGCGGCAGACGATTTTGTGGTATAAAAGAAAAGCCCCGATTTCTCGGAGCCTTTTTCTTTGGCATTTGGCCGCTCGCTTTTATCGCGACCTTCAGACCTTCTTACTTAATGGGCTGTGCGCCGTACTTTTCCATGGCACCGAAGAGCTGGTACATTTCTTCAACTGGGTAGTGGTTGGCGTACATGGATACGCTGCTCTGGATGGAACCGACCTGGTTCATGCCAAGTGCTGCACGGAACAGGTTTGCAGGAGAATTCGGGTTGTAGTCGGTCTTTTCCTTGTAGCTTGCTATCAGGAAGTTTTCAAGGTAGTTCTGGTTGATCTTGGCGCCGAAAACCTTGGGGTCCTTCAAGGCGATATTGCCCTGCATGGACTTGTAACCCGGTTCGCCTTCGATGTCCTCAAATTCGTCAACACCGATGAACTTCATGTTGGGGCTGATGGTGAAGGACAGGTCGCCCTTCTTGTTCAGGAAGAACACGTTGTTATCGATCTTGATGTTCTTGGTCTTGTCTTCGCCCTTGGTCATGTCGACGCCGGAGAATACGCTGAGGCCGATGATGTTGTTATGGAAGTCGCAGTTGAACTTGGCGTTGCAACGGAGGCCGTAGCCCATGTCCACCATTTCGTTGGTGCGGGACCAGGTGAAGAGAATGGTGTTGTTTGCAACTTCGAGGTTTGCGATATTAGGTGTGGGCTTGCCGTACTGGTCCGGCTTTGCACCGGTAAGTTCCACGCCGATCATGCGGTTGTTCACGAACACATTGTTCAAAACGCTGATCTTACCTTCGGGCCAGCCGCCCATGATGCCATAGTTGTCACCGTTGGCGAAAATGCAGTTCTGAATGGTGATGTTACCGGTGTCGTACACGCCGCGGATGTAGATCATTGCTGCTACGCGGGACGGGTTGGATGCTTCAACGGTGGGGTTGTCCAGGGTGTTGCCCTTTGCCGGACCCTGAGGAACCAGCATGCCCAAGGCGAAACCTTCCGGCTTGCCTTTCACCGGGTGGTAAGTGTTGGAGTAGGCTTCGTCGATGACGAGACCGTCGATGACCATGTTCACGTTCTGCTTGCCTTCAAAACCGATGTTGAGGATGCCGAGGCCTGTGCCCTGGTCCTTGTTGTTTTCGTTCTTGGGCTGGAGCATGGTGACGTTCTTGAGAGGGTCGCGGGAGCTGAAGTCGTCGGAGTAGCCGCCAATGATGCTGACCGGTTCGGTAATGTCGAACCAGCCGCGCTTGGTCTGGCCCTGGTAAACGCCCTGTGCCACGTGAATGACGTCGCCGGCCTGGGCTACCTTGAGTGCCTTCCAAAGATTCTTGTAGGGGGCAGCCTTGGAACCATCGTTACCATTGGCGCCGGTATTGAGGGAAACGTAGAGGTCTGCAGCCTGTGCGGAACCGAATGCTCCTGCCAGAATAGCTGCGGCAGCAAACAACTTGCTCTTTTTCATTCTAAAAACACTCCTTCAAAAAACTGGGGTGCGGCAATTCGCACCTTCATTTTATGTTTCAAATATTTTGGTAACAAAAAGGTAGTAAAATTTAAAGTTTCAACAAGTTTGTTCCGAGAAATTCCAGGGAAAGTGAAGGATGGCAAATTCCTTATATTTGGGGCATAAAACAGCAGGTTTTATAGGCTAGATTTTTATATTTTGGTGCGAAAGGTGATTATTATGAAAAAAATCGTATTTGCTCTTCTCGCTTTGGCCATGTTTGCCTTTGCTGATCCGATTTCTGTTGAAGGTCGTCTTACCGAAATTCCGGGCAAGATGCCTAGTAACGATTTGTATAGCTACGTCTATGTTTTCAAGTACAAGGTGATTTCCGGCATGGATGCCAAGGAAATTCTTGTGGGCGTGTATAATCCGCTGATTGCCCGTGGCAAGGTCAAGGACAAGATGGCTGACAAGTCCAAGGGTAATGTGGGTGAATTCAAGGCCAAGGCTAAGCACAAGTTGACTCTTGTTCCGCTGGAAGGCAACTGGGACGGCGCCGTGGAAGACGAATACTTTGACGATGAAAGCCCCCGTTACCTGGCTATCGAGGTGAACGAATAATCTCGTCCTCCTATGGTTTTTTCTTCTCAGCTTTTCTTGTTCTACTTTTTACCCACGTTCCTCGTCGGGTATTTTGTTCTGTGTAAGCTTGGTGCCAGGCATTCCTACCTGAATTTCTTTATCACGGTTTTCAGCTATATCTTCTATGGTTGGTTGGAACCGTGGCTTGTTTTTTTGATGTTCGGCTCCACCTTGGTGGTGTACATTGCAGGCAAGCTGATTTCTGCGGAAGGAGCTAGCAAGCGTCAACGAAATCTTGGCTTGGCTCTCGCCGTGGTGACCAATCTTGGCGCACTGGGATTTTTCAAATACTACATGTTTGGCATGGGGGCTATAAACTCGGTCCTTGTGAAACTTGGTTGTGAACCCTTTACCATTATGACGGTTCTCTTGCCGGTGGGTATTTCCTTCTATACCTTCCAGTCCATGAGCTACGCCATTGACGTTTGGCGCGGTACTGCTCCTCCGGTAAAGAACTTTGCAACGTTTGCCTGCTATGTGGCCCTGTTTCCCCAGTTGGTGGCGGGTCCTATTGTCCGTTACAATACGGTGGCTGAGGAGTTGGATACAAGAACCCATTCCGTTGAGAATTTTGTTCGCGGTATAGAGTTCTTCTGCTTTGGTTTTGCGGAAAAGATTTTCCTTGCGAATCAGGTTGGTATTATTGCGGATAGAGTCTTTGCTGCTGATGCGCCTGGAGTCTTGAATTGCTGGTGGGGCGCCATTGCCTACATGTTCCAGATTTACTTTGACTTTTCTGCCTATTCTAACATGGCCATTGGGCTAGGCTTGATGCTGGGATTCCATTTCCCGAGAAATTTTGATGGTCCGTATAGGTCTCTCAGCATTACCGAATTTTGGAAGCGGTGGCATATTTCCTTGACTAGCTGGTTCCGTGACTACCTTTACATTGCCTTGGGTGGTAACCGCGTCAGCAAGCCCAGACTTTATTTCAATCTGTTCATGGTGATGTTCGTCAGCGGTGTATGGCACGGTGCCAACTGGACGTTCATTTGCTGGGGCTTGTACCACGCTTTCTTTATGATTGTGGAACGTGCCAACAATAAGCAAGCTTTCTATGCGAAGGCTCCGAAAGTTATCCAGTTGTTGATTACCCAGGTCATTGTCTTGTTTGGCTGGGTTCTGTTCCGTGCGGATAATATTGGTGAAGCTTGGCGTATGTGGAAAGCCATGTTGGGCTTGAATGCGGTTAGTGTTTATGATTCTGTTTTGACTGCAGAAATATTTACTCCGACCTGCGTATTTTTCATGATTGTCGCAGGAGTGCTTTCATTCTGGAAGTTCCGTTCCTTTGATTGGTGCAACAAGGTAAGCCCCAAACGAGCCGTCCTGGCTTTGGTAATTTTTGTGGTTGCGGTGCTGGCTTTGTTCACCCAGAGCTATAATCCGTTCCTTTACTTCCAGTTCTAGAAAATCTGTTGGCGGATTGAAAATAGACCGGCTGAAAATTTGGATAAAAAGAAAAATCCTCGGCGTAAAACCGAGGATTTTTTAATGTCTTTGTGCGGGGTAAAAACTCCGCGGCATTTGCTTGGAAAAGCGATTACTTGATGCCGGCAGCTTTCTTAAGTGCGGCAGCCTTGTCAGTCTTTTCCCAAGTGAAGCGCTTGCCTTCACGACCGAAGTGGCCGAGAGCGGCAGTTGCCTGGTAACCCGGCTTCTTCAGGTCAAGCATCTTGTTGAGGCCTGCCGGAGAGAGGTCGAAGAACTTTGCTACGAGAGCTTCGATTTCGCGGTCGCCGATCTTACCGGTGCCGAAGGTGTTCACGAGAACAGAAACCGGCTTGGAGTAACCGATGGCGTATGCAACCTGGACTTCGCAACGGCGGGCGAGGCCTGCTGCCACGATGTTCTTTGCAACGTAACGTGCAGCGTATGCGCCGGAACGGTCCACCTTGGACGGGTCCTTACCGCTGAAAGCGCCACCACCATGACGGCCCATGCCACCGTAGGTGTCCACGATGATCTTACGACCGGTAAGGCCGCAGTCGCCATGAGGACCGCCAACGACGAACTTGCCGGTGGGGTTGATGAGGTAACGGGTCTTCTTGTCCAGAAGCTTAGCCGGAATCACCTTCTTGATGAGCTTTTCGATGATTTCCTTTTCGATCTGGCTGTGCTTCAGTTCCTTGCCGTTGACCTTTTCTTCGTGCTGGGTAGAGATAACGACGGTGTCCACGCGGACCGGCTTGTCGTTTTCGTCATATTCAACAGTAACCTGGGACTTTGCGTCCGGACGGAGCCACTTGATCTTGCCCTTTTCGCGGAGGTTCTGGATTTCTTCCATGAGCTTGTGGGCGAGGCTGATGGGGAGCGGCATCAATTCCTTGGTATCGTCGCAAGCAAAGCCGAACATCATGCCCTGGTCGCCAGCACCCTGCTTGTCGTCTTCCTTACCGTCGGCAGCCTTAGCGTCAACACCCTGAGCGATGTCCGGGGACTGCTTGTCAACTGCAACGAGAACAGCGCAGCTCTTGTAGTCGAAGCCGATTTCGGAATCGGTGTAACCGATGCCCTTGATGGTTTCGCGAGCGATGGACTGGTAGTCGATGTCTGCCTTGGTGGTGATTTCACCGGAGATGACCACGAGACCGGTGTTCACGAGAGTTTCGCAAGCAACGCGGCTGGAGGGGTCCTGAGCAAGGCAGGCGTCCAAGATAGCATCGGAAATCTGGTCGCAGACCTTGTCCGGATGACCCTTGGAAACGGATTCGGAAGTAAAGAGATAATGTGCCATTATTGGCTCCTTTTTGTGTTAACAGCACCGAAAAGATGGTCGCATTTTTGACCAGCCCAAGCGCTGAAAAAACGATTTGTGTTTTTCTATGCATAAATTTACAAATTTGCATAAAACCTGACAACGGGTTTATCATTATTTATTCGGAAAATGTCAGAAAATTGGGAAACGTGTCAAGAAAAGAAAAAGTGATTTTTTGCACAAATATCAGCAGCTTGCCACAAAAACGAAATTATTTCAGTATATTATCCATGTTTAAAATACGAACAAGGTTTTGTTTTTTATGAAACTTAATGAATTTTCTGCTTGGTTGAATGAACTGCTTTCTCCGCAGTTGTTCCATGATTATTGCAATAACGGCCTCTGTGTCGAGGCTTCTGACGAAGTGACTAAGGTGATTACCGGCGTCAGCTTCCGCGACCGCTTGATTGAAGCTGCTGTGGAAGAAGGTGCAGACTGTATTATTGTCCACCATCCCAATGGCTTCTGGAAGAATGAGGACCGTATTCTTACGGGAAAGTTCGGTGAACGTATGCGCCGCCTTATGAAGTTGGGTATTTCCTTGTATGGCTATCATCTGCCTTTGGATGGCCACCGCGGCATCGGCAACAACGCCCTTATCGCCAAGGCTATGGGCTTGAGCAATATCCAAGGTTTTATGCAGGAAGGCGATGCTTCCGTTGGTATTATCGGCGAGTGGGAATCTCCTGCAACTCAGGTGGAATTCCTGGAAAGTGCAAACATTGCGTTCCCCATGGGTGTCCAGAACCAGTTCCTTTTTGGAAGTGATTCCATTAAGAAGGTGGCGATCTGTAGTGGATCTGGAGCTAGCGGCATTGAAGAAGCTGTGAATTTGGGCTGTGACGCTTTCGTTACTGGTGAAATCAAGGAATCCGTTCCTATCCTGGTGGAAGAAGCTGGCTTCAATTTGATTTCTGCCGGTCATCATCGTTCCGAGGTCTTCGGTGTACGTGCCCTGGCCCAGAAAATCAATGAAGAACTGCGAATTCCCGCCAAATTCATCGACGTGGATAATCCTATTTAAGGCGAACGCCGCAAAATATGCTTGCATATTTTATGGCTGAGCCGCTATGGGGAGCACCGTAGGTGCCATCCTATCTAAGGTGAGAGTCGCAAAATTCGTCTAGTTTGTAAAAATCTGTTTACTAAATTGCGGTTTTTACGCCCCCGGAAGAGGTCGGTTTGACTTTTCGGGGGCCTTTTTATATCTTTAGAGCCCCATGGAATTCGTGAAAACCACAATACACTTCCAGAATTCGACTAAGTCCATGACGCTGCATGTGCCGGCGTTCTTGTTCAAGGCTTGGCCGGTTCTTCGTGTGTTTATGGTCATTGGCGTTATTCTGTTTGTGGTCCAGGTGGCTTCTACCACTATATATGATGGAATCTTGAACCACCAGATCAACAACCGTTTGGAGCTGGACAAGGAAATGTCCCAGATCCAGGAAACCATGGATTACCTGAAGAACACCTCCTCGGACTTCCTCAGGGACGAAAACCGACTTTATGCCCGCTTTGGACTGCCCACTCAGGATGAAGCCTCCCGCTGCCTGGGTACCGGTGGCAACATCAGCCCCGACTCCTTGTTGCTCCGTAAGTCCTCTCCGGTTTTTGAACGTATGTCCGTCCTTGGCGAAACTGCCACTCGACTTGGCAACATGATCTCCAACAACGACGCCTCCTTCAGAAACTTGAACAAGTATATGGAACAGAAGCTCTCCATGTGGCGCTTCATTCCGTCTATCGCCCCGACCCAGGGTCGATATGCTTCTTCTTTTGGCCCCCGCATTCACCCGATTACCGGTCAGGTGGGTAAGATGCACCAGGGCGTAGATATTTCCAATGAACGCTGGACCCCGATTTTCGCCCCTGCCGATGGTGTGGTTGAAATCGCTCAGCTCAGCTCTTCCTTCGGAAACTTCGTTACTTTGAATCATGGCAACGGTCTCAAGACCCGCTACGGCCACATGCAGATGTTTGTGGTTCATCCGGGCGAATTCGTTACCCGTTACCAGATTATTGGCTATATGGGAAACACCGGTCTTTCCGTCGGTCCGCACCTCCATTACGAGGTCTGGATGGGAAACAACCCTGTGAACCCGCTTGCTTATATGCTTCCGAACGACCACTCCATCGACTAGGCTTTGGAGCTTGTGGTCTGACCACTCCATCGACTAGGCTTTGGAGCTTGCGGTCTGACCACTCCATCGACTAGCCCAGCTAGCGAAGAGTCGTTAGAGGCTTTTCTACTCGAGAAAATAGCGCCGGCGTGACTGGCTAAGAGTGGACGCACCCTAGGGAGGGTGTCTTGCTTGAAATTATTGCGGCGTTGGCTTGCCCCATGCTGGTTGAAGTGCTTGCGGACCCGGTGGACGTAAGCGATTCCCAAGGTGAATTTGTTGAAATCCGGTTGCCCGACGAGGGCCGCGCGGCTTTTGACTCCTTGTTCATTCAGTTCGAGGAAAAATCGGCCTTGAAATTTCCCTTTCCGGAGGGAAGGCGGTTTGTCCTGACCCATGATTCATCCTTTTGCCCTAAGATAGAGGGGGTGGGCTGCGGCCTTCTTGGGGCTGTGAACCTCCCGAATTCCAGGGAAACCTATTGGCGGACCTGGGTGGGGCGTCGGGACGGGGCGTTAATTTGTCATGACTCAGTTTTGGTGCCGAGTCCTAAGGCAGGGAAGTCTCTTCAGCGGTTGAAGGAAACGGACCGTTGGGAGGTGACGGAACCAACCTTTGGAGAGGCGAGCCCCCTGTATGAATTGGGGGTGAAGGACTGTGGGTTGGATCCGCTGACGGCAACGGGCGAATGGAGCCTGCGTTTTTCCATGTCGGGGTGCGACTCGTCCCTGATTCAATATAGGGTGGAGGACTTGTTTAAGGGAACGACTTGGCAAGATTCTTCCGTAATTAAACCGTTTTTGCAGGTGGAGGATGCGAAGGGTATGGCTTTGCGGGTAACGGCAAACCTTCCGAGGGATGAATCTTCCTTCAATGACACTTTGGATACCTTGCTTGTTTTGCCCGGCTCTTCGCCAATTGTAATTTCCGAGGTTCACCATTGTCCCCAGGAACCGGAGCCCGAATGGGTGGAGGTTTACAATCGTACAGGCCGCTCCTTGGCGCTTCAAAAGTTTCGCTTTTGCGATAGGGGAGGCTTGTGGGGAAAATCGGCTGCTGATTCCATAGCTCCATTCCAGTCCTTCATTTTCACGAAAGATTCCTCGGGGTTGCGAGAAATTCTCGGCTATAGGGATGCCCGCCTGGTTCAGTTGTCCATGGGCTATTTGAACAACGCCTCGGGAAGCATCAGCCTTTGTTATGGGGATGTTGTCCTTGATTCTGTTTCCTGGGACAAGTCTACGGTTTCCTGCCCATTGGGGTTTAGTCCCATTACGGGAAAGTCGGAATATACCCCAGGCTTTCAACGGTCCGCCCAGAACTCATCGTCTCAACAAAACGGAATTCCTTTTACATACAAATTATCATCAAGGATTGTCCGTCGGAACGGCTCTTTGAGGGTTTATGTGGAAAGTGAAAATTCTGTAGAATTGAAATTGCTGGATTCCGCGGGACATGTCCAATGGACTCAAGTTGCTCCGGCAAGATCCAATGCCTGGTGGAATGTTCCTTTAAGAGGCTTGCCTCGGACGGGGGTGGCCTACATCTCTCTTAAATCGGGTTCCTTTGAAAATCTGGTGGGATTCGTTTTGCGTCCATAGGGGAGGTTTTATGTCTTGTTTTGTAAGAATCTTGCTCTTGTGCGCCTTCTTGTGTGACGTGGCTTTATCGGCGGAAAGTCCCTTGGCTTTGACGGGTTTGCCTTGCTACGAGTCTTCTCCTGCAAGGAAATCTGCTCCTGGAATCGGCCTTTCTTTTACTTCCTTTATAAATACGGAAGAGTATGATTTTGAATCTTCGGGGGAGCTGGAATTCAAAAATCATCGCGGAGCGTTTCTTGTTGATTTTCACCGGCTGGACTCGGTTTACCAACGGATTTATTCAGAATTGGAATGGGGTTATCCTTTTTCCCGTGTAATCGCTGGCTTTGGATATGGGGTTTCCTTGGAATGGATTCCTGGGCAAACTCTTTGGACCCGCCATCGCTACAAGGTGGGCTTGTCCTTTGAATGGAACCGGATGTACATTGGAGGGATGGCTAGCGGATGGTTTGATGACATGAAAAGAATCGATTTTCTTGTGGGGGGCGGATTTTCCGCTTCGGGTAGTTTCAGCATGTTCTATTCTTGGGACGGAAAAAATATCAATGTGGGAACCACGGTGGATGTTCATGGTGTTTCTTTGGCATCCGGGTTTCGTTTTCCTGGCTTCGGCGTGGCTTTGGCCTTGGATTTTTCATTAAGCCAGTGGAAGTTTGGTTGCGATTATGTTTTTGCCAATGAAAGACGCGATCTGTTTGGGGTAGGCTTGTCCAAAAGTTTAAAGAAAAAGACTATCTTGTAGGTAAGCTTTTTGGGACGTTATGCAATTATCTCCTAGTGTTCTGGCAGTAGTCTTGTTTATAGGGTTTGCCCTCGTGGTAGCTTTGGCTATTACGCATATGCTGATGCGTGGCCTGAAGGAAAAACAGAGCGCCTATGTGAGCTTTGCTGGACATGTGGATGAGTTCCTTTTGTTCATGTCCAGGGACGGTCTCCTTCAGGATGCCCTGCCAAAGTTTATCCAGGACCCTTTGTATGAGAGCCTGTGCCAAAAGAGAACTTTCGTGGAAGTCTTGACTTCTGAGGAAAATTCCCGCCTGCAGGAATACCTGAAGGGTGCCGAGGCTTATCCTGATATTCCGTTTATCTTTTCCTATAAAAATGAACAGGGAAACCGTTGGTATGAATTGAGAGCTTCGTTGAAGAAGTCTTTCAGTAATAGCTACTGGGAACTTTTGATAAAGAATGTGACGTTGGATGTCGATTCCAGAAATCAGCGCGATATTCTGCAGGATAAGGTGGACATGCTTTTGCAGAATACGGGCGATTTTCTATGGAGTTTTGATGTGGATACCCGTCAAATCACGTTGCTTACCCCGATCGCCGATGAAGATGGCCGCGTGATTCCCAGGTCTACGGGCGTACAGGATATTCATTCCTTGTTGTTGGATGAAGAATATGCGATGTTTGAACGCCGAATCAATGCTTGCGTTATGGCTTTCCGTGCGTCGAACAGAAATGCCGATGAACATACGAACATTAAATTGAGAGTAATCGGACCTGACCGAAAACTGATTTGGTACAGCTTCCGCTGCAAGGCTTACCTGGAAGAAAATTCCAAGCTTGTCATCAAGGGCTCGGCAAGACGCATGGACTTGCTCTTTGACAATCCGATTTATGATGAGGTGGTGAATCTGGATGCCGCTATCGGAACTATGCTGTCTTTCCCGGATGTTCGAATTTTCTGTGTCGATAGAGAAAACAGGGTGGTGAGCTGCAACCAGGCCTTCGCCTTGGATTTTAAATTCCTTGATCCGGAAAAGACTTTTGGAA
This sequence comes from Fibrobacter sp., assembly GCA_024399065.1. NCBI lineage: Bacteria > Pseudomonadati > Fibrobacterota > Fibrobacteria > Fibrobacterales > Fibrobacteraceae > Fibrobacter > Fibrobacter sp. The sequence goes on from JAKSIB010000017.1 coordinate 18,324, forward strand.
AGCGATTACTTGAAGTTGTCCGTCCCAAGTACTATGCCTTTATCCAGGGTACCCTTTCTGAGGTTTTTGAAAGCGGACGTTCCAAGTCCTGGAAGGGTCCGTTCAATAAGGAAAGTCGTCTTTTGTGGTTTAACGCCGTCCCTCTGACAAGACCTGATGGTTTTGTATATCGAGTTCTAGGTGTTTATATCCAAATGGACGAGGCTGATTTTAGAGATAATAAAAATATTAAGGAGTTCATATGAAAAAAAAGTTGATTTGCCTGCTTGCTGGTGCTGCTTTTATGCTGGCCGGTTGTAACGAACAGAAGGCTGAGGCTGCAAAGACTGAAGTAAAAACTGAAGCTGCAGCTCCCGCACAGCCGGCTCCTGCTCCGGCTGTAGAGGAAACTGCAAAGAATCCTCCTAAGGTGGGCAAGGTTTACGAAGGAAAGATTGCCGTTGTTGAATGGGCTGAAGCTCTGAAGATGGCGGAAAATGGTGGCATTTTCGTTGATGTCCGTAATCCTCCGGAATTGAACGATGGCTTTATCAAGGGCGAACTCAATATTCCTATGCCGGAAATCAGACAGCGTATTGGCGAACTTCCCAAGGACAAGGACTTGCTGATTTTCTGCCGCTCTGGCCGTCGTAGCGAAGTTGTTGCAAACTTCCTTGTTCAGCAGGGTTATGACCGCGTGTACAATGTGCTGGGCGGATTCCTTGCTTATCCTCACAAGTAATCGGGACGTAGATTACTTGCTGTCTTAGAACGAACGGAAGAGTCATGTCTGAAATTGGCAACTACATGCGTTTGGCCTTGGAATGTTCTGTGCATTCCATTGGCGTGAGCCGCCCCAATCCGGCGGTGGGTGCTGTTGTTGTCAAAGACGGAATCGTCGTGGGGAAGGGGCGGACGCAGCGCCCCGGGAGCGCCCATGCCGAGGTCATGGCGCTGCGTGACGCGGGCGAGTTGGCCCGCGGCGCGGCCATTTATGTGACGCTTGAACCTTGCTGCCATTATGGCCGCACGCCCCCCTGCACAAAGGCCATCATTGACGCTGGAATTGCTGAAGTCTATTATGCCCACGGCGACCCCAACCCTGTTGTCCGCGGGAACAGTAGGGCTGTGCTGGAGGCCGCTGGCATCAAAGTCTACGAAGGCGTGGACGCCTGCATTCGTGCGGAGTTTGATGACCTTTCAAGTGAACTTTCCGGGGACAGTTCCGGTTTCCAGTGCCGCTGCCTAGACGATTCCGAAGGCTGTCGCACCGTCTCTGAAATCGAAGCTGCCGGTCGCGAAGTCTTCCACGACATCGAACGTTACTTCGAAGCCTACGATTACTTCGTCTGTAACAAGCGAACCTTTGTAGAAGTCAAGTGTGCCATTACCGACGAAGGCTCCATGGGGTACGTTTTGCCCAATGGTTCCAATAAGCCCATGAAAATCACAGGGGAGGGCGCCAACTGCTGGAACCATGAACTCCGCGCCATCAGCGACGCCATTCTCGTTGGGGCAGGAACTGTTCTCGCAGACAATCCTTCCTTGAACGTTCGCAATGCTGCCGGAAACGACCCCGTAAAAATCGTATGGGCCGGCCATCACGAATTTTCCAAGGCAGAAATTGCAACACTGAAAGTTTTCGGCTTATGTCGTTCTGAGCGAAGCGCATCGCGCGGAGTCGAAGGATCTAGCGATCCTGTAAAACAGACTCTCGTTTTCTCCTGCATCCCGCAGCCCGCAATTGAGTCTTCGGATTGCGCCGAGATCGTCCTGCTGTCCGTTGGCACCTTCGCAGAAAACTGGGCCTTGATGGTTGACGAACTTTCCGCCCGGGGCATGCACCGTCTCATGGTGGAGCCTGGTGCCGGCCTCGCCAAGCAATTGTTTGAAAACGGCGGTTGGAACCGCCTGGATCTCTGGCGCTCCACGGACCACACCATTGAAGATGCCCTGGCATCCTTCATTGACGAAGGCTCTGTGGCCAAGACCTTGGATTTTCCCGCTATTCCGGAAAAGCTCATTGCCAAGGAATCCTTCATGGTGGGCCCCGACGTTTTGACCGTTTTTTATCCGGCATAATTTTTATAGATTAAGGCTGAATAAACGGGGAGGTTTGTATGATTTTTTCGATAAAAGTCTGTTTGATTTCTTTTTTCATTTTACTTCTTTCTTCGTGTGGGAATGGTGGCTCCAGCAGTTCAGCCCTTGATGGTGGTGACAGTTCTTCTTCCCAGTGTTCCTCATCTTCCTTGTCAAAGGAAAGTTCTTCTAGCGAAAATGAAAAGCCTGGATATGTGACGGATAGTCGTGACGGTCAGGTGTATCGAATCGAAAAAATCGGATACCAGATTTGGATGGCCGAAAACCTGAACTATCGTTATCTCGCCAAGACCTCGCAACTGGATTCGTCGAGTTTCTGCTATGACAATGACTCCTTGAATTGCGAAAAGTATGGTAGGTTGTATTCCTGGTCTGCAGCCATGGATTCTTCTTCTGAATTTGGCTCCAAAGGTGCTGGTTGTGGCTTCAATAAGGAATGCAAGCCAAAGGGATTTGTGAGAGGTGTGTGTCCTGAGGGGTGGCATTTGCCGACCGATGGGGAATGGATGACCTTGGTTTCGTTTGTAGGCGATAAGTCTCTTGCAGGTAAGGAACTGAAGTCCACCGATGGCTGGGGGTCCTATGGGGAATCCCGTAGCGGTAATGGTGTGGATACCTATGCTTTTGCAGCTCTGCCAGCAGGTATTCGCGTTGGAATGACAAACGAGATTTACGATGAGTACGATGACATCTATTTTACCATAGGAAATTACGAGCAACTCGGTGGTATGGCTTGTTTTTGGAGTTCCACCGAAGACGGTAAAGACTATGGTTATTACTGGATGTTTAGTCTTGGAAACTCTGTGGGAAATGCCTGGGTTGATAAGAGCATCGGATGTTCAGTTCGTTGCGTAAAGGATTCTGAGTAGAGTACATATTGGTGGATGTTAGTTTTAGCTAACTTGCAGTGCTGGTCCGACCCAAAATCATCCCCAAAAGCCGTTTTCAACCCGCTTTTCTTAAATCTTTAACCTTTAACCTTTCCGCTTTTTGCTAAATATGTGCCCGTATGTTTACAGGTATTATTCAAAGTACGGGAACCATCCTTTCTCTTGAAACAAGAGGGGATGCTCTCACCATGCGCTTATCAGCACCCGGTTTCTTCAAGGGCTGCAATCTGGGCGATAGTGTAGCTAACGACGGCGTCTGTCTTTCTATCGAAAGTTGCTCCGACGACGAGGCTACCTTCTGCCTTATGCACCAGACGGTGGAAAACACCTCCTTTAAGCAGGCTGAACCGGGTAAACTTGTGAATCTGGAAAAGGCTTGCCGTGCGGATTCCTTCATGGGCGGACATTTTGTCATGGGCCATGTGGATACTTCCGTAAAGGTCTTGGCCGTTGCCAACCGCGAAACTGGGGTAGAGGTGGACTTGGAACTTCCCAAAGACCTGCGCCGCTATGTGATTCGCCGCGGTTCAGTGTCCCTCAACGGCATTAGTCTTACTGTTGCCGAAAAGTTCGAGGATTCCATCCGCGTGTGCATTATTCCAGAAACCCTCGCCAGAACCAATTTGCGTAACTGGGTGCCCGGCACTATTGTGAATGTTGAAGTAGACATGCTTGGCAAATATATCGAGAATTATTTGAAGGAGCGTGACCTTGCTTAGTACGATCGAAGAAGCCCTTGAGGATTTCAAGGCCGGTAAATTCCTTATCGTTGTTGATGACGAAGAACGTGAAAACGAAGGCGACTTTATAATTGCCGCCGAGAAGATTACACCGGAAAAGGTGAACTTCATGCTCCACGAGGGCCGTGGCGTCCTTTGCTGCCCGCTGCCCATCAACCGTTGTCATGAACTGAATTTGACCCGCCAGACTGCCGAAAACACTTCTATTCTTGGCACTCCGTTCACCATCATGGTGGATAAGATTGAAGGCTGCACCACCGGTGTTTCCGCCCATGACCGTGCCGCAACCATCTTGGCTCTGGCCGATCCCAATTCCAAGCCCAGCGATTTTGGCCGCCCCGGCCATATTTCCCCGCTGTATGCCCAGGAAGAAGGCGTGCTCCGCCGTGCTGGCCATACCGAAGCTGCTGTGGACTTGGCAAAGCTTGCTGGACTTCGCCCCGCTGCCGCCCTCATTGAAATCATGAATGAAGACGGCACCATGGCCCGTATGCCCCAGTTGCAGGAAGTGGCCAAGAAGTTCGACCTGAAGATTATCTCTATCCACGACTTGATCGCCTACCGCCTGAAAACGGAAAAGCTGGTGCAGCGTGTGGCTGCTCCCAACGTTCCTACCAAGTACGGCGACTTCAAGGCCTACGCCTACCGCAGCACCACCGATGGTGTGGAACATGTGGCATGGGTGGCTGGTAACCCCGACTTTTCAAAGCCGGTCTATGTCCGCGTTCATAGTGAATGCTTGACTGGCGATATTTTTGGCAGCATGCGTTGCGATTGCGGTGAGCAGTTGGAAGCCTCTATGAAGTTCATTGGTGAACATGGCGGCGTGCTTCTGTACCTTCGCGGTCAGGAAGGCCGTGGCATTGGCCTTTGCAACAAGCTCCGTGCCTATGAACTCCAGGAAAAGGGTATGGATACTGTGGAAGCCAACATCAAATTGGGTTTCAAGTCCGACCTGCGCCAGTACGGTACCGGTGCCCAGATTCTGGCTGATTTGGGTGTTCGTCAGATGCGTCTTCTGACCAACAATCCCAGTAAGATTAGCGGCATTTCCGCCTACGGCTTGGAAATTGTGGAACGCGTTCCTATCGAAATCAAACCCAACAAGATCAACCGCTATTACTTGCAGACCAAGAAAGACAAGATGGGCCACGACCTGAAGTTGGACGAGGCATAAGGAAGAATTATGAACGAACTGAAGAATTCTCTGAATGGTAACGGAATGAAGGTGGCTATCGCCGTCGCTCGTTTCAATGAAATCGTTACGGACAAGCTCTTGGAAGGTGCAGTCCGTCAGTTGACCACTCTCGGTGTTGCCGACAAGGACATCACCGTGGCTCATGTTCCGGGTGCTTTCGAACTTCCGGGCATCTGCCGCCGCTTCGTGGATTCCGGCAAGTACGACGCCGTGATGGCTCTTGGTGCTGTGATCCGCGGCGAAACAAGCCACTATGACGTGGTGGTGAACAACTCCACCGGCGGTATTGCAAATATCGCCGCCGAAGGCAAGGTCCCCATGATTCTAGGCATCCTGACTACCGACACTGTGGATCAGGCCATGAACCGCGCTGGCCTCAAGGCTGGCAACCTGGGTTGCAGCTGGGCTTCCACCGCTGTGGAAATGGCAAACCTCTACAAGCAGATCAAGAAGTAGTTCGCTCAGTCTCGTATAATAGCTCGCGACGCTTTATAAGATTTTAAGTAAAGAAAAACGCAATAACTGGAAAAATCGTTTTATGGCACAAATCAGTTATAGACCCGCACGCGTATTTGCAATGCAGTTGCTCTACGCTATGGAAATTACAGGACAGACCGTTGGTCAGGCTCTTCCGGGCGTTCTGGAAGCACAGCCTCTTCAGGATAACCAGAAGAAGTATGGCATGAAGCTGGTGGACCTGGTTCAGGAACACAAGGCCGAACTGGAAGAATCCCTGAAGACAAATTCTGTCCACTGGGAATTGGACCGCATTGCCCGCATCGATCGCCTTGTCCTTTTCATCGCTATGGTGGAATTGAGTTACATCCCGGAAATTCCCATGAAGGTGGCTATTACTGAAGCTGTGCAGATTGCTTCCAAGTTCAGCACCGATGGTTCTGATGGTTTTGTTAATGGTATCTTGGCTGGCTTTATGCAGAGCCGCGGCATGACTGCCCCCGAATCTAAGGAGAAGTAATCGTGTTGAAAGAAAAGTGGATGAAGCATGTCTTTGCAGGAATCTCCTGCTTTATCGCTCTTATTATTTACTGCCTCACCATGGCTCCCACCGTGAGCTTCTGGGACTGCGGTGAATTCGTTGCTTGCGCAAATACCCTCGGTATTCCTCATCCTCCTGGAACTCCGTTCTTCGTGTTCCTGGCCCGTGCGGTGATTGTACTTCTTCCCTTTGTTGAAGAAATCGCAAAGCGTGTGAACTACATTTCCGTGGTGAGCTCCGCTGCCACTGTTTATGTGACCGCTCTCTTCGCTTGGGAACTTTTGGCCATCGTCCTGGATTCCGCCAAGGAAAAGGGTGAAGGCATTGTGGAACGTCTCGCCGACAAGATTTCCGGCAAGACCCGCACCATAGTTCTCGGTACCGCAGCTCTCGTTGCTGGTTTCCTCCTGACTTTCTCCGACACCTTCTGGTTCAACGCTGTTGAAGCTGAAGTGTACGGCATCGCCATGTTCATCTTGATGTTGGTCTCTTACCTCGGCCTCGTGTGGTACAAGCAGAAGGACGACGAAGATTCCAGCGACCGCATCTTGATTTTCATTTGCTACATCGCATTCCTCGGTGTTGGCGCCCACCTTTACACCATGCTTACTGTTCCTGCAGTATTCGTGTTGCTCCTGGTGGCTCAGCCGAAAAAGATCGTGGAACGCATTCCTGTGTGGATTACTGGTACGCTCCTCTGCTCCGTGATCTACATGGTTTCCGCTTTCATTGAAATCTCCCTGGCTTGCCTTGTTGTTCTCGCTATCCTCGCTGTTGCAAAGCCTTTCAAGGCTGGCATGAACCGTAGCGTTCGCCTTTCCCTGGCTTTTGCTTTCTTCGCCCTCATCGGCTATAGCACCCACCTTTATATTCCTATCCGTTCTGAACTGAACCCGACCATCGACGAAAACAACCCGGAAATCAACATCCGTGATGACCAGGGCAACCTGCAGTTGGGTAACCTCTTCAAGGCTGAAAACTGGGATGCCTTCAACGCATTTATCGAACGTAAGCAGTATGGCTCCGAAAGCATGATTAGCCGTGCCTTCTACCGCCGCGCCCGTACCGCCCACCAGTTCCTCAGCTTCCCGCACATGGGCTTCGGTGGCTACCAGATGGCTCAGTACCTGCCGTACAAGGTGGGCGAGGTGAACTATGCTAACGGCGTCTATACCTTCGATGCAGGCGACAACCAGCCGGTGGAACGCCTTGGCTTCAAGTTCCCCACGCAGATGAGCATGATGGGTGACAACACCTTCAGCCAGTTCCTTGTATTCCTTATCTTTAACGGCCTCCTGGTGATGGTTTGCGTATTCTGCTGGAAGCGCAATTCCAAGGTGGGCCTCTTCATGTCGGTCCTCTATGCACTCTGCTCCCTCGGCCTGTTGTTCTACATCAACTTCGCCGATGGTACCCGCATGGAACAGCGTGACCATGACTACTGGGTAAGCGTCATGAGCCGCAATGTTCAAGACTTGAACAGCCGCGGTGCAGGCATTTCTTCTCTCCCGGATCCCAACGACTTGATCGACATGCGTCAGAATATTGAACATGCCAAGATCCGTCAGGAAATGCTGAAGGCTCGTGGTGCCGATGCTAACGCTTTGGCTTCCATCCAGAAGGAAATCGAAGGCTATGAAAATTCCGCTGTCTGGCAGAACTGGCGCAAGATTGAAAACGGTTTTGCCCAGGTGGGTCAGCGCGCTCCGTTCCCGGAAGCAGTCCATCTTGAAGTCCGTGAACGTGACTACTTCTACACTCCGGCATTCATTGTCATGAGCCTTATTTTCGGTGTTGGCGCAGGTATCCTGGTGTTCCTCACTGCAACTGGTACCATGGCAACCCTCGCAACTCCGCTGGCAGCAGCCCTCGTGCTTGTTTCCTTTATGGTGCCCTGCATTTCAAACTACAAGGAACATGACCGTTCCGGCCTCTGGGTTCCTTGGGATTATGCATACAACCTGTTGAACAGCTGCCGCCCCAACGCTATCCTCTTTACCAACGGAGATAACGATACCTTCCCGCTGTGGTTTGCACAGGAAGTTGCCGGTATTCGTAAGGACGTTCGCGTGGTGAACCTGTCTTTGGGTAACACCGACTGGTACATCAAGCAGATGCTTGAAAACGAACCGATCCTTAAGCTCTCTTACGACAAGGCTGCCATTGACCGCGACATGGTCCTGGACAACAGCTCTGCAAATAACCCCAACCACCAGACTTCTACCTGGGTGAAGAATGCTAACCGCTTGATGCCGCAGCTCAAGCAGCGCATCGATGCTATGGAAGGCCAGCAGCTTTCTGCTGCAGATTCCGCCAAGCTCCTCCAGTTCAAGGTCCACTATCAAGTTTGGGATGCATTCACCGAATGGGCTGCACGTACTCGTAGCTCCATGATGCTCACTCAGCATAAGTTGGTTATTGACCTTGCTCTCCAGAACATGGACCGCCCCATTGAAATTTCTACCACAGTGGGCATGTCCAACTTCATGGGTCTTGAAAAGTACATGGTCCAGGAAGGCATGGTGTACAACTTCGTGAAGGGCGACCTTTCCGCTCGTCGTAACGACTTTGACGCCGCCTACACTGCAGGCTTGATTGACTCTGTCTACAAGTTCCGTGGCCTCGGCGACGGAACCGCCTACATCAACGACGAAACTGAACGTCTGCTCTCCAGCTACATCTCTTTGTACCTGCAGATTTCCTTCAATGCTCGCGACCAGATTGAAAAGCTCCGCAACACCCATCCGTTCACTGCAGCAGTCAAGGCTGAAGTGGATAGCTTGGCTCTGTCCGCAGGCAAGTACCTGGAAATGGGCATGAAGCAGTTCCCGAAGGAATGGCGTAACTACTGGGCTGCCGCATTTGTCTACCAGGCTGCCGGCATGAAGAAGGAAGCCTTGGACGCTGCAACCCGCGGTCTCCAGAATGTTCCTTCCTTCGAAGAAGGTGGTCTTGCTCGCTTGAATATGGCTGTTCGTCAGATTGAAAACATGTCCGACGAACCGCTGAAGGTCGAAGAACCTGCTCCCGCAGTAGAAGCCAAGGCTGAAGATTCCGCCAAGGCCGACGAACCTGTTGTGGAAGAACCCGTTTTTGACGCTGTAAACTAATTCGAGGTTTCGAATGGATTTAAGTATGGTCATTCCGGTCAAGGAAGAAAGCGAAAATCTTCCTGACCTTCTGAAAGAAATCGCCAATGCGATTGATCCTACGGGATATGAGTACGAAGTCATCATTATCGATGACGGAAGCCGCGACAACACTTGGGAAGTAATTGAAAACCTTTCCAAGGAATACGCTTTCCTCAAGGCTTACCGCTTCCAGTTCAACTGCGGTAAGGCTGCCGGCCTCGCTTTCGGTTTCTCCAAGGCTTCCGGCAAGTACGTTGCTACTCTGGATGGCGACCTGCAGGATGATCCTCTGGAAATTCCCAAGATGATCAAGATTCTTGAAGACGGTTACGACCTGGTTTCCGGCTGGAAGATTCGTCGCTTAGATCCTTGGCACAAGACTTGGCCTTCCAAGTTGTTCAACCTCACTGTTTCTGCAGTGTGCGGCCAGCGTCTTCACGATTTCAACTGCGGTATCAAGGCATATCGTAGTTCCGTGGTTCGCTTCATTCACCTCTATGGCGACTTCCATCGCTTTATCCCGGTGATGGCCAAGTGGCAGGGCTTCCGCATTACCGAAATGCCGGTGGCACACCGTGCCCGCGTCCATGGCGTTTCCAAGTACGGTGTTTCCCGCTTGGTTTCCGGTTTCCTGGATTTGCTTTCCCTCTTGTTCCTCCGTAGCTTTGCCGCAAAGCCCCTGCATTTCTTCGGCTTGCTGGGTCTCATCTTTGTGATGGTTGGTCTCGGCGTTAGCGGCTACTTCGGTTATGAATGGATCCAGACTGGCGTACTCCATGTGCGTCCGTTGCTCCTTGCCGGTGGTTTCTCCCTGGTGATGGGCGTTCAGTTCTTCTCCCTGGGCTTGCTTGGGGAAATGATGAACGGCAACAAGACCCAGACTTATCCGGTTGCGGAATCCATAAGGGACTAAAATCGAAAGGAAGATTCGCTTTCTAAATCGTTGTTTTGTAAATTGTCTTTGTAATTTGGAAGTTAGGATTAAGGATTTTATATGGCATACCCTAAGAGCTTAGTTATCGTACCGACCTATAATGAAAAGGAAAACATCCTTCTCATTATGTCTGCAATTCTGGAACAGAACGACTGTCTGGAAATTCTGGTTGTTGACGATGGTTCCCCGGACGGAACCGGCGACCTGGTGGAGGCCGAATCTCAAAAGAATCCTCGAATCCATTTGATCCGCCGCAAAGGCAAGATGGGCCTCGGTACCGCATACGTTACCGGTTTCAAGTGGGCCTTGGAACGTGACTACGAACGCGTGTTTGAAATGGATGCCGACTTCAGCCACTCTCCCTCAGACTTGAACCGCTTCCTGGAAGCTGCCGAAAACGGCGCCGACCTTGTCCTGGGCAGCCGCTACAAGCACAACCGTATTAGCGTTGTGAACTGGGATTTGAAGCGTTTGATCCTCAGTTACGGCGCAAATGTTTATACCCGCATGGTTACAAGACTTCCGGTGAGTGATGCTACCGGTGGTTTCAAGTGCTATTGCCGTTCCGCCTTGGAAGCTCTCGACTTGGAAAAGATGAAGAGCGATGGCTATTGCTTCCAGATTGAAACCACATTCAAGGTTTGGAAGAAGGGGCTTACCGTCAAGGAAATTCCCATCATCTTTACGGACCGTACTCGCGGCACCTCCAAGATGAGTGGCGGTATTATTTCCGAAGCTTTCTTCCTTGTCCTTAAGCTCCGCCTGGGTTTGGCATAGTCTTTAAGGTATCCTTATCATGGCTGTAGATTATTCCTGTTCCGTCATTATCGTCGCCTACAATTCCTGCGACTTTATTCCCGCATGTCTAAAGTCCGTCCGCGATGCCAGCGAAGGTATCGACACCCAGGTTATTGTTCTTGACAACGGATCCCCGGAACCTATTTCTGCAGAAATCAAGGAATTTTTCCCGGAAGTTTTTTGGATCGATTCCAAGGAAAACCTTGGCTTTGGTAAGGGCTGCAACCTGGCTGTAAAATCTGCCACCAAGCCCTACTTGTTCTTTGTAAATCCCGATACCCTTGTGTCCAGGGATTCCTTGCGCAAGGTGCTTGAATTTACCCAGGAAAATCCTGATTCCGGTACGGTAGGTAGCCGTATCCTGAATGAAGACGGTTCCTTGCAGCTGGCTTGCCGCCGTTCTTTCCCCACAACATTTTCTGCCATTTCGAAGACAATAGGCCTTGCCTCCTTGTTCCCCAAGAGCAAGTTGTTTGCTTCTTACAACATGACCTACGCCGACCCGGAACAGGTTACCGAAGTGGACGCCATCAGTGGCTCTTTCTTTTGCATGCGTAGCGAACTGTACCGCCAGCTGAACGGCTTTGACGAAGATTTCTTCATGTATGGTGAAGACCTGGACCTGTGTTTCCGTGCGAAGGCTGCTGGCTTCAAGAACTACTACACTCCTTCTACCAACATTCTTCATTTTAAGGGGCAGAGCTGCAAGACCCGCCGCTGGAAATCCTACGTGGATTTCTACAAGGCCATGATCATCTTTGTGAAAAAGCATAAGGACCTATATTTTGTGCCTTCGTTCCTGGTGACTCTGGGTATTCTGTTTGCTGCGTTCGTGGGCATGTTCTCCCGCCTGATTCCTAAGTTCTGGAAGATTTTCCTGGATTTGGGCGTGGTGGCATTGTGGGGGCTTTTGGCTGCCAACTTCTATTTTGACAATGCATGGTTGATCACGGCTATTGTTGCCCTGGTCAATATCGTATTCTTGACCTTTAGAGGGGAATACGCCAGTGGAAGCCTTAAGGGTGAGTGTTTTATCCGCTATTTGCTTCCCCTGAACTTGCTTGCTGTGGCTGGAGTGTGCTTGCCAAACATGCCTCCCTTGGATGACAAGTCTTGTGCAATGGGGCATTTTACCGATGAGTTGATGGTTTTGGAATTTTCCGTTTTGTTAATTCCCTTTGCTCTCAAGGCCTGGCGTCGTATTGCATTTTGGATAAACTATTTCTACAGAATTTTTGCCAAAAAACGTCATCGCTCCATTTTGCTGGGCGGTTCCGAAGATTCTCTGGACAGTTGGTTTGACCGTTACAATGTGATTCCGGGTATTGAAATTCTTGGCTGCGTATCTAACGACACTGCCGCCGTATCCGAAGAAAACCGTCTCCACCTTCTGGGAAAATTCTCCGAAATGGAGTCCATTTGCAACCGTACAGGCTGCCGCGAGCTCCTGGTGGTGTCCAATTCTTCCGGTTTCCGCGAAAAATACGACATAAAGTGGCTTGAAAGCCTTGGTTTACGTGTGTTTTTGCTCATAGGAAACGGCTCAAACGGCGATTATGCCCTTGTAAACCTCAAATACTTGCGTTAATTACAATTTTCTTTCAAAAATAGAGTTATCTTTTACATAAGTATATGCTATAAAGGGACTTATGTTAGACTCTAAACTTTTGGATATTCTTTGCTGCCCCGAAACCAGGGGTGCTCTTAAGATGGCTTCTGCAGAACGTTTGGCCGCACTGAACAGTGCTATTGCTGCAGGTTCTCTTAAAAATGTTGCTGGTGAATCTATTTCTGAATCCTTGACCGAAGCTTTGGAAACGGACGATGGTTCTAGAGTCTATCCTGTTCGCGAAGGAATTCCTGTCCTTTTGGCTGACGAAGCTATTCTGCTCTAATAGAGGTGATTTATTATGGTCACATTGGAAACTCTTAAAAAGTCCGTAGGCAAGAAAAACAGCAATTCCAAGATTTTCGCTTGGCTTGCTGATTTGGAACGCGCCTCCGGAGATCTGGATACCGCACTTAATCGTATCGATGGGGGATTGACCCTTTATTCCAACGATATTGCCGCCATGATTGTCCGAGCCAAGATTCTCTTCCAGAAGGAAGACTTCGATGGCTGCGTGCAGCAGTGCGACAAGATTCTTGTGAAGGATCCGTTCAACCTGGCAGCCCAGAAGATTATGGGCGACGCCTACGACAAGTTGGGCAATGTTGCAGAACGTAACCTCTGCTACCGTCGCTACCACGACATGGACCCGCTGAACAACTTCTGGAAGGATGAATACGATGTTATTCCGGATGCTGCTCTCAGTGCTGCCATGGGCGGTCTTGCCGAAGACGCATTCAATATGCCGGGTGGTGATGAAGAGTCCCTGGACTTCAACCTGAGCGAATCCGAAGGTATGTTCGACAAGAGTGTGGAAGCTGGTGCTGCCGCATCCGATGCAGCACCTGCTGAAGCTCCTGCAGCATCTCCCTTTGAAAAGTCCAATGATTCCTTTGACCTGTCTCTGGACGACGGTCCTGAAGAATCCCTTAACGCACCTGCCGAAGCTGGTGTTTCCCTTGATGAACCGGCCCCCGCTGCATCTCCCTTTGGAGGCTTCGATCTTAACGAAGAAGAAGCTCCTGCCGAAGAAGATGATCCGTTTGCAGCTTTGGCCGCTATGCTTCCCAATGGCGATGCCGCAGATGATTCCGCTGTGGAAGACCTTTCCGCTTCCTTGGAATCCGTAATGCAGTCCATCGAAGCTGGTGAACCTGCTGCCGTTGAAGAATTCCCGGTGGATGAAAACATCTCCGGAAATGATGTGAACTCCGCCTTGGCAGATATGTTCGGTTTGGATGACGACCTTGAAGCTGATGACGCTCCGGCCGCACCAGCCCAGCAGGTTGTTCTTGACGAAGAGGCGGAAGCTAACGCATCCAGCATCTTTGGCAAGCCTGCTGCAGAAGACAAGCCCATGAGCGTGGACAATGCCTTCAATAGCATTTTCGGTGAGGATGAACTTCCTGAAGAATTGCCGCAGAATACTGCAAAGCCTGAACCGGCAGTGGAAGAACCCGCTGAAGAAGTTGCTACCGCAGCTTCCGCTTTGGATGAAGACAAGCCCACTACCGTGGACAACGCTTTCGATAGCATCTTTGGTGAAGACGAACTTCCCGAAGAAAAGCCTCAGCCGGCAGCTGGCGAATGGTCTCCGGAACCCGCCGCTGAAACAGTTGGCGAATGGTCTCCGACTCCTGCTGCAGAACCTGTTGAAGCAGCAGAACCTGCCGCAGAAGAAATTGAAGAAGACTCCTTCGGTGGTGGTCTGTTCGAAAAGTCTGCAGAAGACAAGCCTACAACCGTGGACAATGCTTTTGACAGCATCTTCGGTGAGGATGAACTTCCCGAAGAAAAGCCTGCAGAAACTTCTTCTGCCGAAGCTGTGTTCGGTAGCGGTTTGTTTGAAAAGTCCGCTGGTGCAGACATCTTCGAAAAGTCTTTCGCTGCAGCATCTGAAGCTCTCGGCCTGACTGAACCTGCCGAAGAACCTGCTGCCGAAGAACCTGCTGCAGAAGAAGCTCTGGAATTGCCGACAGATGATTTTGTTCTGGATGAACCTGCTGCTGAAACTCCGGCTGCTGAATCCGCTGAAGTTGCAACCGCAGAACCTGCCGCAGAAGAGTCCACAGTTTCTGCAGAAGACTTCCTGAACTCTTTCGGCGCATTGAATCTTGATGAAGACAAGCCGGCAGAAGACTTGGCTGTTGAAGACGTTGCAGCTCCTGCTGCAGAACCTGCCGCAGAATGGTCCGTTGACGCAGCTCTTGCTGCAGAACTCGCTCCCGAAGAAGAAAAGTCTGAAGTCGCTGATGCCTTCGGTAGCATCTTCGGTGATGATGATGATCTTCCTGAAGAAAAGCCTGCTGAAGTCGCAGAAGAAGTTTCCGCCGATCCCGCAGACTCCTTCGGTAACTTGAGCTTCGGCGATGACAAGGCTGCTGAAGATTTGGTTGTTGAAGATTTGGCTGTTGAAGACGTTGCCGCTCCCGCAGAAGAAAAGTCTGAAGTTGCAGATGCCTTCGGTAGCATCTTCGGTGACGACGACGACTTGCCGGAAGAAAAGATTGCCGAACCTGTAGCACTCGAAGAACCGGTGGCTGAAGTTGAAACTCCTGCAGATCCGATGATCGCTTCTCCCATGGATTTCGTCTTGGACGACGCTCCTGCTGCCGCAGAAGAAGCCGCTTCCGAAGAAGCTCCTGTCGAAGAAAAGTTTGAAGTGGATAGTGCCTTCTCCTCTATCTTCGGTGACGAAGACGACCTGCCTGCTGAAAACGCAGCGGAACCTGTCGCTGAACCTGTTGACGATAGAACCTTGGCTGAAAAGGTGGACTCCGCAGAATCTGAATTGGAAATGCCTTCTGCTGAAGCTCAGCCTGCAACTGAAGACCTTGCCCAGGAAATGGGTGGTGCATTCGCTTCCATGTTCGGCAATGATGATGATCTTGACTTGCCGGATAGCAAGGCCTCTGCAGTAAAGGATTCTGAATCTACCGGTGCCGCAGTTGAAGAAATTGCTGCAACAGTTGGTAGCGACGAAGCTAAGTCCGACCTGGACAAGTCTTTTGATTCCCTTTTCGGTGGTGACGACAGTCTGGACTTTGGTGCAGAAAAGCCTGCCGCACCCAAGGCAACTCCCGGCGAATTGAACTCCTTGGAAACAGAAGTCTCTGGCGCATTCAAGGGCCTCTTCGATATGGAAGATGATTCTCTTGAAGAATCCATGCCCTCCAACAAGGGCGTTGATTTCCTGATGTCTGGTGATTCCGACGACGAAGTTTCCGCAAGCCTCATCAACAATCCGGATGCTCCTCTTGACCGTGGCGCACACGAATTGGACGAAAGCCTGAACACCCGCACCTTGGCAGAAATCTATTTCGATCAGGGTCTCTATGGTAAGGCTCTCGACATTTATGCAGACCTTGCACAGAAGGAACCGGACAACGCTGAAATTGCAGCACGTCTCGATGAAATCGAAAAGATTTATCGCACCAAGTTTGGAGGTAACGCATAATGGCTGAACAGCAGGCTCCGCAGACTCTCCGCATCGAACAGCTCCTTCGCGAAATGGTTAATCGCAAGGCTTCCGACTTGCATCTCCGTATTGGTGTTCCGCCGGTTTACCGTATCAACGGTTCCTTGGAACGTCCGATTCCTGTTCGTATTGACGCTTCCATGATGGACTCCTTCCTGGACGATATCATGAACCGCGACCAGAAACTGCGTTTTGAACAAAATAAGGAATGCGACTTTGCTGTGGGCGCTCGCGACATGGGTCGTTTCCGTGTGAACGTTTTCCGTCAGCGCGGAACCATCGCTATCGTTATCCGTCATATTAAGGCAAAGATTCCCGCTTTCGAAGAATTGCACTTGCCGGATGTTATCCGCAAGCTGGCCTTGACTCGCCGCGGTCTCGTTCTCGTTACAGGTACAACTGGTTCTGGTAAGTCCACCACTTTGGCTTCCATGCTGGATTACATCAACCAGCAGGAATCGGTGAACATCATTACCGTTGAAGACCCGATCGAATATTTGTACAAGGATAACAAGGCCATTATTTCCCAGCGTGAAATTGGCGTGGATACCTTGTCCTATGCAAACGCTTTGCGCGCCGCTCTCCGTCAGGATCCGGACGTTTTGCTGGTGGGTGAAATTCGTGACTTGGAAACCATGCAGATCGCCATGACTGCTGCCGATACCGGCCATATGGTGTTCGCAACCATCCATACCACCAACGCTACCGAAACTATTCACCGTGTGCTTTCCATGTACCCGCCGCACCAGCACGAAGAAATTCGTCTGCTGTTGGCTGAAGTTCTGGCTGGCATTATTTCCCTCCGCTTGCTTCCAACCAAGGATGGCGCAGGTCGTGTTCCTGCCGCAGAAATCCTGGTGAACACAGGTGCTATCAAGGAATACATCCAGGACAAGGACAAGATCGACATGGTGGAACAGGCTGTTGCTGAAGGCCACATGCAGTACGGTTCTCAGACCTTTGACCAGGCTCTGTTGGAACTTTACCAGACCGATCAGATTACCTTGGAAACTGCCATGAACGCAGCTACCAATCCGGATGACTTCGACCTTAAGGTTCGCGGTATTTCCGGCACCTCTGAACGTAGCTGGATGTAATTTTCTTTTCGCTGGCGGGTTGGTGTTAAACCTTTGCCTGCGTCGACTTGAAAATTTCAAAGCATTGAAAAAGGCTCCCCGACGAATCGGGGAACCTTTTTTTGTTGGGGTTAGGAGGATCGATGAAAGATTTTTTTTCAGCCTAGTTGTTGTAGTACACAGAGACTCCGCTGGGGAATGTGTAGCTGTTGGCGTAGCTGTTGACATTGCTTACGGTGGAAACCTGGCTGGTGCCTTGGATGTAGCTACCGGAAGTAGTGGGCTTGAAAGCGATGTTGGAATTACCGTAGTAGCTATTGGTGTTAAAGCTTACGTTGTAGCTGGTGCCCGCCTCGGACTTACTTTTGCTGAAGCCGAGAAGTGTCTTTGTGGTGAGTGTTGCTGTGCCGTCAGAGTCGAAGGAACCGCCCATGCCACCGCTGATCTGGCATTCCACCACCACAACGCCGCCGGAAATGGTCAGTTCGCCGTTGGAGTCGATGCCGTCGGTATCACCGGAACCTGTCTTTACGTAGTGTACGCCACCGGTTACAGTAAGGTGTCCGCTGGAACTGCCCATGCCGCCCATGCCGCCCATGCCTCCGCCGAATCCACCGGGACGATTGCCCCAGTTGTTGCCGCCAGTCTGCGTGCTGTTGCCGGAACCGTCGTTTCCTCCTGCTGCATTCCAGCCGTCGTCAGAGGCGTAGACGTCTGTTACGCCACCGCTGATGGTGATGTACCAGGCCTCAAGACCTTCGTAGGAGTCCTTCACGTAGACAGTGCCGTCGTTAATGCGGAGGGTGGAATCCGCAT
This sequence comes from Fibrobacter sp., assembly GCA_024399065.1. Classification (NCBI taxonomy): domain Bacteria; kingdom Pseudomonadati; phylum Fibrobacterota; class Fibrobacteria; order Fibrobacterales; family Fibrobacteraceae; genus Fibrobacter; species Fibrobacter sp. The sequence goes on from JAKSIB010000017.1 coordinate 36,073, forward strand.
GGACACCGTCATTTCCCTTTGCGGTAATCGTTGTAAATCCGCCGTTGAAGTCGATATTCAGATTGCTGTGTACTCCGTCGTCGCCGGAAGTCACCGTGTTTTCGCCGCCGTTGATGTAGACGCGGTTCTCGGAAACGATGCCTTTGCCCATGGAATTCACCTTGATGGAAGGAACCGAGACACTATCGGAAATCATCACATAGTTGAAGGCCTGAATGCCGTCATCACCGGCCTTGATAATGTTGATGGAGCCGCCCTTGATGCTTACGATGCCCTTGCCTTCGGTAATAGTGGTATCGCTTCCGTTGACGGTGCATTCGTCACTCTTGATGCCGTCGCCGGAAGTGGCTGTGATGGTGATGTTGCCTTTTTCAACATCTACGAGTCCCTTGCCCTTGATGCCGTTGTTCTTGGCGGTGACATTGATGATGGTTTCGCCGCGGAAGCGGAGATCGTTGGAGCTCTGGATGCCGTTATTGTAGTTGCCGGTGACGTTCAAGGTGCCGGTTCCCTTGAAGGTCATATCGTCCTTGGAGTAGATGGCTGCGTTTGTGGTGTCTGTCTTGGTAACGCCGCTGCTGTTGACGTAGGTGTGTGTCTTGGTGCGGGTGCTTCCGTCGCTTAGGGTGTTGACGGTTTCACTTTTAGCAACCACGAAAGTCTTGCTTGCCATCTGAACGTAGATGGGGGCGTCGGCGGTATTTTCCAACGTGAGACCGCGGAGGTTCAGATAAACGCCAGAATCAGCCTTGGGGGAGTAAACGCGGATTTGTGCATCTGCACCCTTGTAGCTTCCGCTAAAGTCGTAGTCGCCGGCGCACTTGATCAAGACTTCGCCGCCGTTTACGGTAACGCAACCGTTGTCACTTGCAACGCTAGCGCCTGCGGTAGAATAGGTAATGACAGGATTGTTTCCGTTGGAAACGTGTTCTTCATCTTCCGGGGTAATTGTGCCGACGCTGTTGCCACCGTTGGGCGGGACAATGCCTGCGCTGCTAGACTCGGGAGTCAAAATGCCTGTAGAACTAGAGGAGGCAGCACCGGGGCCGAGAATACCTGGGCCGGAAATTCCTGCTACGCTGCTGGAACTGATGTCCAGACCTGGATTTCCTATGTTCGGATCGCCAGGACCAATTGCAGGATTTTGATTTTCAATTTCAGAAATTTCGGGGGAGGAAGGATTGCCTTCGTCGGAACATGCTGCCAAAAGCCCGAAGGACAAGGATACTAAAGCTGTTACACTTGTGCGTGTAACCTTTATATTCTTAAAGTTCATTATTTTTCCCTTTTTACACCTAATAAAACACTCTTGTTTTTTGAAATTAATTAGACGGGATATAGTTGGAAAGGTTTTATCCACGTTTTTTTTTTGAATCGAAGTGTGTAAAAAATGTGTTGTTATGCAAGGTGGAACAAATTTGCCCAAAAACCTTTGCTCTAGGGCATTTCCTTGAAACTCTTTTTGAAAAAAAGTTATTTTTGTGAAAACAGATTCTTGAAAAATCAAACATTATGAAAATTCAGATTTTAAAGCCCGTATTGGGTCTTTTTGTCGCCGTATTTGCGACTGTTGCGTTTGCCGCTTCTCCTGTCCTGGGACCGGAAAACGTCCGTAACCTACGCCTTCTTGAAACTTCCCCGATGCTTTTTGAAATGCATCGTGTTACGACGAATAATGGTCGCCAGTTCTTTGCTTACCCGCGTCGTGATACTACGTTCCGCAAGAATTTCCTCAAGTCTGAAAATAATGCCCTGCTTGGTTATGACAATGTCTATGGCGGCTATGTCAACGGCCGTGTTGCAGACACCTTGACCAATGTGCCCAAGATTGCTCTCGCAGTTTCCCTTGTGGGCGGTATGGATTACCGTGGGGGAGAATCCTTGAAGGATACTATTTGGCCCAGCATCGATGGCGGTATCTACATTCGTGGCTTTGCCGATTCTGTGGATTTCGTTTTGGATGCACGCATTTATAACGAAGGTCATTCCGCAAGCCATCCCAAGTCCTTTGATGGAGAATTTATTGAATTCCAGAAGGGCGAAAATAATTCCGGCGTGGAATACACAAGTTTTGCCCGTTATCGTACCCACTTTGCCGTTAACTACAATTGGGCTCGACTGGACTTTGGCCGCGATGTCATGCACTGGGGTCCGGGTTACTACAACAACCTGACCTTGAACCAGTTCGCTCTCCCTTACAACATGCTGTCCCTGGATTTGACCTTTGGTCCGTTGCATGTGCTTTCCTTCTACGGGGATTTGCGCATCGATTCCAACAGCATGAGCATCAAGAACAAGGCTGACAGAAATCTCTTTGGTCACCGTTACGAATTGGCTGTGGGTGATGCAACTTTCGGCATTAGCGAGTTGCAGGTCCTGTATGATGAATTCAAGCCTTGGCTTTTTGTGCCCACGGCTCCGCTCTTTATGGAAAAGGGCAACTACAGCGAACGTACCAATAATGGATCCTTGTCCCTGGACTTCAACTATCGCTTGTTCCAGACGGTTCGTATCTACACGGAATTCCTGCTGGATGATATGGAAAGTCCGGTCAGCTTGATCAAGAACGATAACATCGAAGCCAAGTGGGCTTGGATGGCTGGCTTGCAGGCAGCCCATGATTTTGAAATCAAGGGACATCTGTTGGAAACCGGTACCATTGCGGAATACGCAAGAATCGAACCTTATGTGTATTCCCACTTCCATCCCAATACCGCCCAGCTGGCACATCTTGGCCGTCCCCTTGGAAATCAGAATGGCCCCAATAGCCAGACCATCGACTGGACTTTGTATGCACGCTTGGATAAGCACATTTTTGCTGCAGTCCGTAACACTTGGCTGTGGAAGGGAGCAGATTATGGTAGCGCGGTCAACGATACCACACCTTCTTCCAACCATATGAACCTTCCCAAGGAATTTATCAAGGATGCCAAGATGCAGTATTCCTTGACGCCTTCTATCAGTTATGAAGGTCAGTATGTCAGCTATATGGGCGAGTTCACCTTCTTTGACGACAAGAAGGTTTATGTCCGTGCCGGATTTAAGTGGTAACTAGGAAACCTTGTTCCTCGAACCTCAAACCTCGAACCTCGAGCCTAATTATGTACAAACCTGAACTTCTCGCTCCCGCTGGTGATCTGACCCGAATGAAGTATGCCTTTGCATATGGCGCCGATGCCGTTTATGCAGGTCAGCCGGCTTTCTCACTCCGTGCCCGCGAAAACGGTTTCAAGAACTTGAATGACCTTGCCGAAGGCATTGCCTATGCCCACAAGTTGGGTAAAAAGTTCTATCTCACCAGTAACGTGATTGCCCGTAATACCAAGGTTGAAGCTTTCCAGAAGGCTCTGCTTGAAGCAATCGACCTGGGTCCGGATGCGTTGATCGTTGCTGACGCCGGTGTTATCGGCTGGCTCCGTCAGGTGCGCCCCAACGTCGAAGTTCACGTTTCTGTACAAGCTAATACCACAAACTTTTTGACGGCAAAGTTCTGGCACGACCTGGGCTGCACCCGCGTTATCCTCAGCCGCGAACTGCGTCTGCCTGAAGTTCTTGAAATCAAGGAACGTAACCCGGGCCTGGAACTGGAAGTGTTTGTACATGGTGCAGTCTGCATGTCCATGTCTGGCCGCTGCATGCTTTCCAACTGGGTGACCCACCGCGATGCAAACCAGGGCGCCTGCGACAACTCCTGCCGTATGCCGTACCGCCTGTACGCCAACGAAGGACCTCAGGTGGAAGACTACAAGGAACACGAGGGTAACTTCACCTTGCAGCGTACCGACCGTCCGGAACTGGATCCCATCGCTCTTGACGAAGACACTTGGGGAACCTACTTCATGAGTAGCCGCGACCTCTGTGCCTTGGAAGTAATTCCGGAATTGCTGAAGGCGAAGTTGGAATCCTTCAAGATTGAAGGCCGCACCAAGTCCGTCTACTATCTGAGCCAGGTGGTCCACACTTACCGCATGGCTATTGACGCCTGCATGGCTCAGGCTGCCGCAGGTGAGGAAATGTCCATTCCCGAAGAAAGCCGCCGATCCCTTTCCTTCCTGGACGGTCGCGGATTTATGTCCGGCTTCATGAAGGGCCCGCTTCCGCAGAACTACGAATCTACCCACACCGCTGCCGAAGGCGGTTGCGTTGCAGCCCAGATTCTGGACTACGACGAAGCCTCCCATTCCTTCCGCGTGAACGTGAAAAATCCCTTCACCATGGACGATTCCCTGGAATTGATGCTTCCTGAAGGTATGACACCGTGTGACGTTGTATCGATGAATGATTTCCGCGGTAGTGCAGTGGATAGACTGAATCCGGGTACCGAAGGCCGTGTTTTCTTATCCAAAAATATTACAATAAACACACAAAGTGCTGAATTTGGCTTTTTTGTAAGGAAAAATGCCCAAAATCCGTAGTTTTTACTTAATTTTGAACTATGGCAGCCGACGAAGCTACAAAGAAACAGAGTGAGCTAGAGCTTTATCAGATTGATGATGAAGCTATCATTCCGTTCTTCGAGAATCACCTCGAAGATTTGAGGAAGTTCATTCAGGATCGTACGCCCCAGAACCTTTCCTTGCTGGAGATTCTGAAGCAGTTCATCCGCACCTACAAGCTTCCGTTCAACATGCAGCGCTACATGGCGGTTCAGACCACTTATATCAAGCAGACTCTCCAGGAAAAGATGCAGGACCGTCAGATGGCGGTGAGCCGCTGGATCCAGGAAAACGCTAGCCGTCATCGCAGCCGCATGATTCAGCTCCAGTGCCTTTACCTGGACCGCATCAAGGAACGCCTCCTTCCCGAAATCGAGAAAATGCTGGACGAAAAACTTGAGCAAAAGCTGGGTGAACTCCAGGAAAAACAAACAAAGCTGTAACTAATTGATTTTCAACGACTTATATAAAAAAGTGCTTAAATTCGCCTAAAAAGGGCGATTTTTTTTGTTTATAAGATTTTCGCAAGTTTTGTGACGTCAAAAAAATTACCCAATTTTTTGTCAACCCATGGTTCAAAATTTTTCCGTTGATAAGTTGTGGAATTCATAGGGATGCTTGTTTGGTTCTATCGTGATTAAACAAGTGAGTAACTGTATAGTTAGGGACACAAAATGGGAATAAAAAATATTTGCCGTTTTTGGCCCAAAATCCCCAATTAAAAAGTTTTTTCAAAAAAAGGAGCCTCTTTCGGGGGGCTTTACTTAACTTTTGCATTGTCTTTTTTCTCATTTCTACTATCTGGGTGTTCGTGTCGAATACGGTTTCTTTATTAGATGTAGTAACTTCACCGTGGGAGTCGGTGTTGTCACTCGTACGTGCCGAATGTAACGACTATTTTGGCCTTACCATTCTTGATGCGGTAGGGTTCGAAGGTTTTTGCGACGGCTACGCCTTGCTTACTGTTCCTGATGAATTGCGTCAGAACTGGGTAAATTCCCATTATGGCGCTATTTTGCGCAAGTCCTTTGCTTCTGTCTTTGGTTCTGAATTCAAGGATTACAAGATTCGCCAGACGGCGCAGTCTGAAATTCCTGAAATGAAGCTTTCTGCGCCTGTTGCCCCTGCGCTTCCGGCTGTTGCCCGCGTGAAGCCCAAGGCTAAGGTTGCTGCAAAGCCCAGGCTTAAGCTGTACGCCGGCTATACTTTTGAAAAGTTCATTGAGGGTGACTGTAATTCCACTGCCCTTAGAGCTTGCAAGTCCGTTGCCGAAAATCCTGGCGATCCTTCCTTGAATCCGCTGTTCGTGTACGGCAATTCCGGCTTGGGCAAGACTCATTTGCTGCAGGCTATTGCTGCCCGCATGCAGAAGAGCAAGCCCCAGACCAACGTGGTCTACTGCCACGCCTACGATTTCCTGCGTGACGCTACCGCCATGGCCAAGGCTCTCAAGTTCAAGACCGGTAATGTCCGTGAACTTGCCCAGGCTTTCCAGGACAAGTACGAGAACTGCGATATTCTTTTGCTGGACGATGTTCAGCTTATTGAACGCGGTATTACTACCCAGGAACGTTTGGCCATCCTCATCCGTCATCTCCGTGATCACGGCAAGCAGGTGGTGATTTCCTGCGACCGTCATCCGTCCAAGTTTACCCGTGCTGTAGACGAAGCTGATTTCAAGTCCAAGGTGAGCGCAGGCGTTCCCTGCATTTCCTCCAAGTTGCTGGCTCCGCTGGATTCCTGCGTGGCTGTGGGTCTGGACGAACCGGATCTCAATACCAGAATGCGTTTGATTCAGCAGAAGTCCGAAAAGATTCCTTTCGTGGACCGTGACCGTGAAGAAATCTGCCGCTTCCTCTCCATTCCGCCCCGCCAGAACTTCCGTGTTCTGGAAGGCCTCCTGGTGACTCTCGGTGCAATGAACGATCTCTGCCAGCAGAATCTTGACTTGCAGACTGTCAAGCGCCTGCTGAGTTCCAACGAATCTTCCAGCACTGGCGAAATTACTCCCAAGAGCATTTCCGAAGTGGTTGCAGCTGAATTCGGTGTAGACATGGTTGTTCTCGCTAGCAAGCGTCAGGATGCCAAGGCTTCTCTGCCCCGCAAGGTTGCCATGTACCTCTGCCGCGAAATGACTACGGAATCTCTGCAGAACGTTGGAGCAATGTTCAATCGCGATTACGCCACAGTTATCGCCGCCATTCAGTCCATCAAAAAGCAAATGGATAAAGACGAAAGCCTTATGCAAAAGGTTCAGGATATCCAGTATTTGCTGGAAGCCTAGCAATGCTTGCTTTGGTGACTGGAGGTGCCGGCGTCGTAGGGAAGGCGCTGTGTCGGGAGCTTTTGCAACGCGGTGTGTGTGTGCGCGTTCTTACGCTTCCGGGCGATACTCTGGTGAATGCTTTGCCGAAGGAAGTCCAGGTGTTCTATGGCGACGTTACAAAGCCTGAGACACTGAAGGACGCCTTTGAAGGGGTAGACTTGGTCTACCATCTGGCTGCCATTCTTCTTTCTACCAAGAAAGGTTCTTTTGACAGAATCAATGCCGGCGGTACCCGTAATGTGGTTGATGCCGCCATCGCTGCAGGCGTAAAGCGCCTGCTTTATGTTTCCAGCATTTCCGTGACCTACCCGGTGCTTACGGAGTACGGCCAGAGTAAACTGAAGGGCGAATCCATCGTGAAGGAAGCGGGGGAGAAGCATGGCCTCCAGTGGACCATAGTTCGTCCCACCCTTGTGATTGGCGATGGCGGCGGCATCGAGTTCAAGATGTTCGCTAACTACGTCAAGCGTTTCCCGGTTTATTTCATGCCTGGTGGCGGAAAGAGCCTCAAGCGCCCCGTTCGCAGCGTGGATCTGGTGCAGGGAATTGCTGCAGCAGGCCTTTCCGAACATGCCGCGGGCAAGACCTACGCCTTGGCCGGATCACAATCTATGACCATGGCGGAAATGGCCAAGGCGGTCCTGCGCGAAAACAAGATGCACCACGTGATGGTTCCCGTACCCTGGTGGATTTCCCGCAAGCTTGCGGTTCTTAAAAGCTGGATCGGCGGTAGACCCGTAACAGCGGAACAGGCCCTGGCAGGCTTCCTTTACGACGCAAATCCGTCAATAGATGCAGCTTTCCGTGATTTAGGCTACCAACCAGGCGCTCCTTTGGAATAGCGCGGTTGCTTTATCTCAAAAAACTTGTATATTGAGGGTAAATAAAGAGGTGTTTTATGAAGATTAGCTTTCATAATGCGTTTTATGGCGTAAGGTATATTGCTGCGGCAGCCATGGTTTCCTTGGCTCTTGCCGCTTGTGGTGACGACGGTCCTACAAAGAGCGAAAATATTGAACATGGCGATAAGGACGTTAGCTCTAGCAGTATTTCCAAGGATGACGGAAAGTCCTCTTCTTCCAAGAAGGGTTCCTCTTCCGACAGTAAGAATTCCTCTGATAGCAAGAATTCATCCGACAGCAAGCCGTCCTCCTCTTCTTCTGTAAAGGGCGACCAGCCGGCCTCTTCCTCTTCTGAAAAGGTTGAAGTCCCCGAAGGCGCACGTGCTGCAACTTTGGAAGACCTTGAAAAGAACATGTCCCTTGGTGAAATGTTCGGAACCACGGTTTACATGGCTACCGGTACAAAGCAGGGTCTGTTCTCCCTTTGGATTCCCGATACCGCATGGATTGCCGTAGCTTCCGACTTTAGCGATGGCGTTCTGAACGTCAATAAGAACGTTGCCGCTTTCACTGGCGTTTCCGGCTCTACCACAGCCGACTCCATGAAGGCCTTGCTTGATGATGGCCTCAAGATTAACTTTGTTGTTGATGACGATGTTGTGCAGTTCTCCATGGATGGTGGAAAGACCTATAAGAACGTAGGCTCAGCAACGGTCAAGTTGAGCGATAAGAGACTGTCCAAGGGTGAAGACCTGAAGAACGTCAAGCTTTCTTGCAAGAATGGTGACAAGACAGAAGAATATTCCTTCTATGAAGGCCGTTACCATGTTGAAGTCAAGTCCGGTGACAAGGTTGAATCTTGGTCCGCAGGTTATTACGATATTCAGCGTAGCCATTTGATGATGCTCCCGAAGTTCTTCGATGGCCAGGTGAATTCCATGACGACCTTCTGGGTTGAGCCGGAAACCTACAATCTCAGCTTCTACAACACAAAGCTTGATTGCGATAAGTCTGCTCTCGAATACACTGCCGTTACCGCCAAGGATTTGGTCAACGAATGGGAAGCAACCGAAGGCGACTATGAATGGACCTTCGAATTGAAGTCCAGCAAGGAATTCGACATGTCTGCTGTCAAGGGCGGTTCTTTGGTACAGTCCAAGAGAGGCTTGTGGGATGTCTATGGTGACATGCTGTTCCTCCATGCCACTGCTTGCCGTGACACCAAGACTTGCACCCAGGTGGTCAAGGGTTACGTTGGTGAATTGGATCCCAAGGTTGGCTTTGAAATTGACCATAACGACAAGGCTGAACCTCTGATGCCTACTGTCTGGACTCTTCCGCAGTACGAATAAGATCGGATAATGTTTTGTAAAAAAAGCCTCGGTGAAAACCGAGGTTTTTTGTTTGCATAAAAAAAACGCCGGCATTTCGCCGACGTTCTTAAATAGCCTTGGGCTTTAAAGGATTACTTATCCTTGCACTTGCATTCACCTTCGCCACCGCACTTGCAGTCGCCTTCGCCGCCGCATTCGCATTCGCCGTCCTTGCCGCCGCAGCATTCGCCTTCGCCCTTGCCGCACTTGCACTGATGCTGCTGGAACGGAGCCAGGTCTTCTGCGGTTGCTTCGCGAACTTCAACAACTTCAATGGCGAAGTTGAGGTTCTTGCCTGCCAATTCGTGGTTAGCGTCGATCACAGCCTTGTCGCCGGAAACGGACTTGATGCGGATGGGCATGGGGCCTGCCGGAGTCTGTGCGTAGAACTGCATGCCTGCTTCAACCTTGTCCACACCCTGGAAAACAGTGAGGGGAACTTCCTGAGTCATGCGTTCGTCGTATTCGCCGTAGCCTTCGGACGGAATAACCTTCACGTCAAACTTGTCGCCCACTTCGTGGTCGACCATTGCCTTTTCGAGGCCCGGGACGATCATGTGCATGCCCTGGATGTACTGGAGGGGGTCGCGGCCTGCAGAAGAGTCGATGACCTGGCCTTCGTCGGAGGTGAGGGTGTAGTGCATGAGGACTACGGTCTTGTCTGCAATCTTCATAAAAAATCCTTTTAGTTTGTGCGAACTGTATTGTTCAACTTTAGGTTGTGCAATTTAGAAAAAACTTTATTCCTGCAAGGTGAACGGAGTCAATCGAACACCGTTGGATTCGTCGTTTCTGTTGGAAATGGCCTTGGGAAGTTTCTTTTCGAAGCCTTCGTACTTCAAGCGTTCTTCGCTGATGCCCTTGTATTCCAGGTAGTCGTAAATTGCCTTGGCGCGGTCATCGGCAAGAGACTTTTGCGGTGCGGCGCACTGGATTTCCAGAGCGATAGGGTACTGGCGCATGTTTGCCACGATGTCATTCAATGCGGTGTAGCTGGAATTCAGGAAGGTGGTGTCCTTCTTGAACTTGATGCGCCTTGCGATGGCGTTGAAATTCAAGCGGTCGTTCATAGGACAGCCCTTGTTGTCTACGACGACCTTCTTGAAGGAGCCTGGGCATTGGTCAATCCAGTCTGCAATGCCGTCGCCGTCAGAATCGATGGGGCAGCCGAGGCTGTCGATAGGTGCGCCTGCTGGAGTGTTAGGACATTTGTCTTCGTCATCGAAAATGCCGTCGTTGTCTTTGTCTACGCGGCAACCGTTTTCGTCTACCATGACTCCGGGAATGGTTTCCGGACACTTGTCCTTAATGTCGGGAACGCCGTCGTTGTCCGTATCCAGAGGACAACCGTCGCTATTCACAGGTTCGCCTTCCACGCTGTTGGGGCACTTGTCCAGATCGTCGGGAACGCCGTCCTTGTCATAATCCAGGGGGCAGCCTTCGGTGTTGATGGATATGCCTTCGGGGGTGCCAGGGCACTTATCCATGTTATTTACGATACCGTCGTGGTCTTCATCTAGAGGGCAGCCGGTTTCATCTACAGGCTCGCCTTCGGGAGTACCAGGGCACTTGTCGTTGTTGTCGTCAATGCCGTCTCCGTCGGTGTCCAAAGTACAACCCTTGGCATCAACGGCAAAGCCTTCCGGTGTTCCAAGGCACTTATCCTGGTAGTCGAAAACGCCGTCCTTATCCGCGTCGATAGGGCATCCGTTGAAATCCACTTCAAGTCCGAGGAGGGTTCCCGGGCAAAGGTCCACGATGTTCAACACGCCGTCTTCATCTTCGTCCACAGGGCAGCCACGGGAGTTTACGGTCATACCGTGGTTGGTGTTGGGGCACATGTCTTCTCTGTTGATGACTCCGTCGCCGTCGGAATCCACCCAACTCATATTGATGCTCTTGCTTAAGGTTACGCCGATTCCAAGGTTCGGGGAACCAAGGGCGTTATACTTGACTGTGTTTTTGCTGGACAACAAGTTGATGGAAAGTCCGTCGTCGGGATTTTGACCTCTGAAATAGTTGAGGCCCACATCGCCAGAAATGGTGATGGTGAAGTCCTTGGGCAAGTGCATGCGTAGCGCCGGAGTAAACCTGAAGGGGCTGGACAGGACATTCTGGGCGATGTAGCTACTGTGCATCGGAGTTTCACCGGAAATTTCAAGGATGACGGACAAAATCTTTTCGGGAAGGATGGTGAGACCCACACCCCACAAAATATCGCTTTCGGTATTGCTGATGACTTTCAAGATACCTACGTAGGAGCTAAGTTCCGAGGTGCCGAAGTTGATGGTGGCGTGAGCGTAGCCTGCGATGCCGAAATTTTTAGCCGTGTAGGCGTAGGCGTCTCCACTGGAATGGCGGAACCAACGATGTCTGGGGCGGAAACCTGCCACAGGTGTGCCTGTAGGAATGTACAACTCGGTGCTGGCTCCGAAAATCCAGGAGTCGTTGATGGGAATGGAACCCTTGGCGCCTAGCTGCAGATCGCCAAACCCGAAACTATTTGATGTAGATCCTTGGACCTTGCTGTCGTAATGGAAGGGGAGGCGGATATTCAGTTCGAGGTTGTCCAACACGCTGAAACTGAAGAAGACGGATTCATCGTTGGAAGATGTATTTTCGTCGATTTCAATCTTGTCGCCATCACCATTGATGTAGTAGCCTTCCATACTCATGGACTTGCTGTCGGTAACCATTTCGAAGCTACCTGAAATAAACAAGGTGCCCTGCTCCATTGTTGCTGCAGATGGTACATGGACACCCGATGCCGAACGACCGATGCCGACCTGGGCAAAGGCTGCGGATGCAAGGCTTGTGAGTATGATAAGAGACTTCTTCATTTAAGCGCTCAAGAAATTTAGTATATTTGTCCACCAAAGTGAAAAAGAGTTATTCAAATCAAGAACTGCCTAGCTGGCATAGAAAGGCCCAGAAGGGATACCGAGTCAATCGTGTTGTCATTATTTTACAGATGGTGGCTTCCTTGGTGATGTGCGGTGTGCTTTTGTACGGCATGATGAAATTGGCATAGTGATGGGATTGGTGAAACAGTTGAAGTGTACGGTGTTCTTGGCTGCCGCGATGGTTCTCGCTGGCTGTGCATCGAACAAACCCGCTGTAGAAACCAAAACGGTGTCTGCCGAGGCAACGTCTATTCCCGTTCAAGTTTCCGATACTACCTCCTATTCCGAAGTCGCCCTGCAGGAAAAGGTATCCGATTCCCTGGCAGCACGACAGTCCTGGACCTATTACCAGTATGCCCTGCAGGCTATGGATAACCAGGAATGGCAACTTGCAAGGCGCTACTTAGATGAATCCTTGCGTCAGTTGGTTGCAGAAAGGAACGATACCACTCATACAGGTTTTTCTTCTGCGGAAGATTCTTTGTACCACAAGCAGATGCCGGAACGCATCGTTAGCGCCATGGACGAAGTTTATCCCAACTTGAAGACCGAGGTTGAGGGTAGTACCGAAAATTTCGTCCGTAACGAAGTCTCCAACGAAGGTGTGGAAAACCTGGACGAAAATGCCGCTGACAGCGCCTCCCTGCAGGTCATTGAAAGTTTCCTGGATACCTTGGACGTTTCCCAGTTCTCCCTGCCGGTGGAATTCAACGAACGCGTGATGCAGGAAATCTTCTATATGACAGGTTCTGCACGCTCCTTTATGGAAGGCTCCCTGAATCGTAAGACCGCCTACGACTCCATGGTGTATGCAAAGCTTGAAGAAGCCAAGATGCCTCGCGACTTGATTTACCTGGCCTTGGTGGAATCGGGTTTCAAACTGAAGGCCTACAGCCGCGCCAAGGCTTCCGGCATGTGGCAGTTTATTCCTGAAACTGGCAAGCGTTACGGTGTTGATGTGGACTACTGGGTAGACATGCGCCGCAATCCGGAACTTGCAACCGATGCTGCCGTCAAGTACTTGAGCCGCCTTCACGACGAGTTCAACGACTGGCTTTTGGCTATGGCCGCCTACAACTGTGGCGAAGGCCGCGTCCGCCGCCTTGTCCGCGAAATGAAGGAAGACTCCACCCGCGATTCCAGCCTTGCCGTGACCTACTGGGATTTGGAACTTCCCAAGGAAACCATGCGCTATGTGCCCCGTATTTTGGCCGCCATGGTCATTGGTCATTTCCCGGAACAGTACGAAATGACTGTGGGCAGGCAGTACCGCCCGGAATTCGATACGGTAACGGTGTTCGATTCCTTCCCGTTGGAAGAAGTGGCTAAGCTCCTCCGCGTCAAGGAAGATACCCTACGCGCATTGAACATGGAACTGGTGAAGTGGTGTACTCCGCCTAACAGGGATTCCTATTTGCTCCGTTTGCCGGTGGGTACCCGCGAAAGATTTGTGGACGGCTACGACAAGATGGAAAAGAACACCTTCTCCAGCTGGCACCACCACAAGGTCCGCAAGGGTGAAAACCTCGGTGTCATTGCAAAGCAGTACGACATCCGCGTCTCCGAGCTTCAGCAGGCAAACGACATGAAGACCACCCGCATTCGCGCCGGTCAGACTCTGCTTATTCCTATCAAGGTCACTCCCAAGCCCAAGTCCAAGAATTCCGCACCCCGCAAGCCTGAAAAGGTTCGCACCTATGTTGTAAGGAACGGCGACAACATGGCTTCCATCGCCCGCAGGTTTGGTGTTTCCCAGGAAAGCCTCCGCATCTGGAATTCCATGGATGTCACGTCCTTTGTTAATGAAGGTGACACAATCTACGTTTCCAAGCCGGAACTGAAGCCTAGTCCGGAATCAAAGTCCGTCACGGATGCTGCGTCCAAGGCTCCCGTGGAACGTCCGAAACTTGCCAAGGGTGAACGCTATGTGGTCAAGGCTGGCGATTCCTATAGCGAAATCGCTAAGGCTTATGATGTTCCTGTGTTGCTCCTGATTCAGGCGAACCAAGGGTACAAGAACCGCCTCACCGTAGGCGACTCCCTGGTGATTCCGCAGTTTGTTCGTAAGCCTGCCGCCAAGGCTCCTGCAAAAACCGCCGCAGCAGAAAAGAAGCAGGAAAAGCCTGCAAAGTCTTCCAAGGCAAGCAACGAAAAGACTTCTATCTATACCGTTAAGGCTGGTGACAACCTGAGCGCCATCGCCCGTAAGTACGGCACTACCGTGGCTAAGATCCAGGCTCTGAACAACATGGGAACCAACACCAACATCGATATTGGTCAAAAGCTGAAAGTCGCTGGTGAAGCCCCTGCAGCCTCCGCCGCAACCTCCTCGAATTCCAGTGCAAATTCTGGCGAAGGCCGTATCCACACGGTACAAAAAGGCGAAAGCCTATGGGACATCTCTCGCCAATACAAGGTCACGATTGAAGAAATCGTCAAATGGAACAACTTGAACGACACCAAGATCAAAATGGGCGACAAGTTGAAAATCAACAAGTAAAATTAGAACAGCGTAATACCCACCGTAAGGAAGGGCTGGAAGTAGGTGTCGAAGTCAAGCATGAATTCGTCGCCATCCTTCGTGGAAGAAAGTCTACGTTCGAAGTAGGTGTGGAAGTATTCGTGAGAACTGCGGACACCTGCTGAGGCGAACAGACCGTGGAATGCGCAACGGACGCCAGCACCGTAGGCATAACCGTATGCCACTGGGGAAAGGAACTTGGTCTTGTCGGAGAAGAAGGTCTTACCCACGATAACACCAGCGAATGCGTAGGGCTTGATCATCAACTGGTAGTTGTAGTTGGTGTAGATGGGGAAGGAAAGGTCTGCGCCGAACTGGAACAATGCCGTGTGAATGTTGTGGCGGCCCTTGAGGGTGGCGGAGTCGATAGGCATATCTTCTTCGTCATAGTAGTTGGCGTAATAATCAAGGTCGGCGTAGGCTGCAGCTTCGTTCTGGGGCTTATGGCTCACACCAATATGCTGGTAACCCACCACGAGGAAGATGTCGAACCATTCCTTGAGGGGGAGGGAGCCGGTGGCACCGTAGATGTAGGTGTTTCCGATAGAAATGTCGTGCTTGTGCTCATGGACCTTGTAACTGTAGTTGACGTTGTCCATGCTGATCTTGGAAAATTCGATGTAGGGGCCGAAGGAGCCGCGGTCGGTGTATTCCATGTCGTTGCGGTTGTCTCCGGACATGGAGGTGTCGGTAATGACTTTGACCTTGGCACCGAAGGCCAGGGTGGCGGCGGCGAGGGCCAATGTTACAAAAATCTGTTTTTTCATGTGAATAAATTTAAATAATTTTGTGTAAATTGTTTTTTTTCGTGAAAAAATTCAAAAAATTGTGTAGTTTTAGTCCATAAAGTTTGAAAATTGGAGTTTATACCATGAAGAAAATGCTTTTGGCACTCTGTGCCGCTGGTTTGATGGCATCTATGACCGCTTGTAACGACACTATGGATCCCAACGATCCGTCTTCCGTTCGTAAGTACCTCACCAAGCAGCAGATCGCTTTCACCCCGAACCAGTTTGTTTCCTTCGCTGTCAATAGCGATACCGCCAAGATGACTTTGTTCCTCCAGGCTTCTTTCGAAATTGACCAGCCGGCTGACAATGGCAACAACGCTGTTGCAATTGCTGCAAACAAGGGCAACCTCATGGTTCTCAACTACCTCTTCGACCACGGTGCAAAGGCCGATGTCCGCAACGGTAACGGCGAAGCTGTCATCGACAACGCTGTCATGATGGGCAATAAGGAAGTTGTTGTTCGCCTCCTCGAACAGCTCAAGAAGGAAGGCGTTGACCCGCAGTCCCTCGGTACTGCAGTTCTCTTGGCTGCTAAGGCAGGCAAGGTTGACATGCTTGAAATCCTCGCTAACGCAGGTGCTTCTCTCGAAACCCGTAGCGCTGACGGTTACCTCCCGATCCACTGGACCGTCAAGAATGGTAACTACGATGCTATGATGTTCCTCATCAGCAAGGGTGTGGATGTCAACGCTAAGTGTGGTCAGGGCTACTCTGTTCTCGACTGGGCAACCAACGAAGGTTACACCCGCTTGATCAAGGAATTGAAGAAGAAGGGCGCAAAGATTACCCCGCAATACCTCAAGGACTCCAAGGGTAAATAAGGACGCAAGGGGGTTCACCCCGTAAATTTGCGGAAATTTTAAAGAATCCCTGCATTTTGTGCGGGGGTTCTTTGTATTTTTAGGTTATGAAGTTTTCTTTCCTTTCCAAGCTGTGTCTATGCTTGTGCCTTACCTGCGTCTATGCGGGTGCACAAGAAACGGTGGAAAGCATCCGTCGCCAGATCAAGGCGGTAGAAGCTGAAACCGCTCGAGAAAAATCCTTACATGATGCCGAAAAGAAGCGCCACGCAGAATTCGTGGAAGTGGGCCGCAAGAAGGTCCAGGCTTTGGCTCAGCAGAACAAGACGCTGAAGGCAGAAATTGACTCTCTGAAGGTGGAAGTCAAGAATCTTGCCGACGCACGTCAGAAGACCACCGGCACCATCAAGTACTTTGAAAACCGCAAGGCAAAGTACGGCACTTCCTTGGCAAAGGTTATCGATTCCTTGGCTCCTGTGTTCGAATCCGATTTCCCGTACCGTAATGAGGAAGTGGTGAACAGCGTAAAGGAAATTGCAAACCAGCTCTCCAAGGGCTTGATCGAAGCCGACGACGGTTTGAACCGCACTCTTGAAATTTTCTACGACCGTATTCGCCTGGGTTACACCACCGAAGTTTGGAAAGGCTTCTTGCAGGTGGATGCACGCAGCGTCGCAGGTACCTTTATGCGCTATGGCGCTGTTGCCGCCATCTTTGTTAGCAACGACGGTAACGACGTACTTTGGCTGAACCGCACCGAAAACGGTGGCTACGTTTGGAAGAACGTTTCCGATGACCTGGCCATGCGTACTGCCCTCAAGGACGTGATGAAGGTTGCCGAAGGAAAGACTGCCCCCAAGCTCGTCACCATCCCGGTGGCACTTCCTAAGGAGGCCAAGTAATGAATAGACTCCAGGTTCGAGGCTCCAGGCCCCAGGTTCGAGGCTCCAGGCTCCAGGCTCGAGGTACGAAATGTCATTGCGAGCCTCGAAGAGGCGTGGCAATCGTAGCATTACTCTTCGCACTTTGCTCTGTTCCCGCCCTTGCCCAGCAGGGTGGTGAATCCATCGACGCCGTCAAGAAACGTGCCGAACTGAACAGCGCCAAGGCTGACTTGGAAGAAGCACGTAAGAAGCGAGACATGGCTGTGGCTGCCCGCTGGAAGGATCGCGAAACTGCAAACCAGGAACGTGAACTCTTCAACGAAAAGTATCAGGAAAACAAGGAAAAGGTGGACGCTCTCATGAGCGAACGCGCTCGCCTTTTCGAAGACGTCCGTGTGGCCCGTGAAGACTTGGCCCAGGTCAAGCTCCAGGCCGAAAAGGCTCGCGCCGAATACTTGTCCTTGGCCGCAGGTCCGGAACGTTTGGAAACTCTGGCTAAGTTCCAGGAACAGGGAATTCCTTTCAAGATTGCAGAACGTGTGGAAGTGCAGAACAAGGTCAAGAAGGAAATGGGCCTGTACCGCGACGACCCGCTGCGTATTGCAAAGTCCATCTTGAATGTGGCAAAGAACGAACTTGAATTTACTCGCGAAATCCAGATGGAACAGGCGGAGCTGGTATTCGGTACCGCCGTTGCCGAAGGTTCCCGCCTACGCCTCGGCGGTCTCTACGCCATGCAGATGGCAAACGCCGTCATGGATTCCGCAGGCAACCGCCCGTCGGCCTTGATGCTGCCGGTTGCTGGCGAAAAGAAGCGTGCCTTTAGCTGGCAGGAAAACCTCACTCCCGAAACCAAGACCGACGTGTCCAAGGTTTTCGCCGAGGCAAAGGATTCCGCATTCGTGAAGGTTCCTGTGGACGTTCTCCTCAGTACCGAACTTTCCTCCGAACTTGCTAACCATCAGGAAACCACTTGGAAGGACGAACTCCAGACCTTCTTCAAGAACGGTGGCATCTTGATGTATCCCATCGTCACCATCTTCGGCCTCGGCCTCTTGATCGTCCTCTGGAAGTTCCTCTGGATTATGATCCGCGGCTTTGGCGGCTTGGGCGTACGTCGCACCCTCAAGACTCTGGAAGCTGGCGATGTGGCTAAGGCTCGCGAACAGGTGAAGAAGGCTCACGGTTTGGTGGGCAAGGTTTTGAAGACCGTTCTCCTCAAGGAATACGGTGGCCGTGCCGCTGCAGAAAAGGCTTTGGAAGAACAGTTCTCTGCCCAGGTCCCGAAGATTGAATCCGGCCTCACTTGGGTTTCTGTGTTTGCTGCAACCGCTCCGCTCCTGGGCTTGCTTGGTACCGTCATGGGTATGATTGAACTTTTCGACGTGATTACCATGCACGGTACTTCCGACCCCAAGCTTTTGGCTGGCGGTATTTCCATCGCCCTCGTGACTACGGAAGCTGGCCTTATTGTGGCTATCCCGCTGCAGCTCCTGCACACCTTCCTGGCTAACCGTGCCGACGCTCTCCGCGGCCGCATGGAAAAGGCTGGCCTCGCAGTTCTTAACGCCCTTTGGATTCGCGAGAAGTAAAATCGCGATGGTAACTCGCAAAAGGTAATGCGACAAAATGGTCCTTGGCGTTGATCAAAATTCCGTTCTAGAAGCGGCCTTCGGCATCCTCTTTAGAGGTGGCTGGGTGCTCGCCCCGATCTTTGCATTGGGGTGGTTTGGATGGTTTTTGATGCTGGAACGCTACGGCTACTACTTTATGCTTCGTGGCAAATCCTCCGCCGCATTCTGGCACACCCTGAAAAAGAAAGGGGAGGACGTGGCCTTCGACAAGTTGAGCCGTCGCCCGTACGGTTACTTCTACGCCTTGGTGAAGGACATCCGCGATCATCGCGACGAAGGTCCCATCGCTGTGCGCAACGCCATGGAAGCAACACGCCATCGCATTTCCTTGAATCTTGCAAAGTCCCTGAAGACCATTTCCACCTGTGCCGCCATTGCTCCCATGCTTGGCTTGCTTGGTACGGTTTCCGGCATGGTCCATACTTTCGAAACGATCCAGCTTTTCGGTTTCGGTAACCCGGTGCTTTTGGCCGACGGTATTTCTGAAGCCTTGCTCACTACCCAGGCCGGCCTTTTGGTGGCGTTCCCCTTGATGCTTGCATACAACTATCTGGCCAGCTGTGTGGAAAAGGTGGAAGACCTCGCCTGGAGCGAAGCCCTGAAATTTGAATCTTATGCGCTGTCGTGTCATCCTGAGCGTAGCGAAGGATCTAGCACGGAGGTAAATAAATGAGTTTTATCCGTAAACGCACTCGTGATGCTGGTGGCATCGATGTTTCTCCGATGCTGGACATGGTGTTCATCTTGCTCATCTTCTTTATTGTTACTTCCACCTTCACCCGTGAAACCGGTGTGGACGTAACCAAGCCTAAGGCAAGCTCCGCCAAGGACCTGGCCAAGGAAAGCATTTTGATCGGCGTGACTCGCCAGGGCACCATTCATATCAATGAAACTCAGGTGAACCTCACCACCCTCAATACGGTGCTGCGCCAGATGATGGCCGAAGCTCCGGACCGCCCCGTGATTATCGTAAGCGACCGCGACGCTCCCAACGGAGTTGTGGTAGACATCTTGGACGAATGTAACCTCGCTAAGGTCCGCAAAGTTTCCATCTCCGCCAACAAGGAAGAATAACCCTATATTGTCATCCCGGGCTTGACCCGGGATCTCCAAAAACATGAAGCACTTCTCTTTCACAGATTTTATCGCAAAGTACTTCCGGTTTCCGGTAGCATTTGTGCTTTCCTTCGTGGTTAGCGCGGTGTTCTTCCTTGCGGTTCCTGTGTTGAATGCTTTGCTCTTCGATAAGGGCGTCAAGACCGAAAAGGAACTGGAAGCCGTCACCGAAGTTGAAGTTCTCGTTAGCGAAAAGAAGCCCGAGGTGAAGCAGAAGGTTTTGCGCACCGTGGTGAACCCCAACCCCTTCAAGATTTCTTCCAACATGGGTACCAGTCGCAGCCAGAATTTCTCCATGGACTTGTCCCTTGCCCGCGGTGCCGCTGGCGATGGTGTTGCCGTGGGAACTGGTGGCATGGAGAACGTGGTTTACGAAGCCGGTGAAGTGGATGAACAGGCTCAGGTCTTGCGTGAAATCCAGCCCAAGTTCCCGGAACGTGCAAAGCGTCTGGGAATTTCCGGCTACGTTAAGGTTTTGCTGGTGATCGACGTTTATGGCGATGTGGCCCAGACCCAGGTCCTGACTTTGGACCCGCCGGGCTACGGCTTTGAAACCGAAGCTTTGAATGCTGTTCGTCAATGGAAGTTTAGCCCCGCTCAGCTAGGCGGATACCCCGTAGCACAAAAGGCTACAAAGGAGTTCCGCTTTGTCAAGTAGTCGCATTTGTCATTCAGAACCAATCCTGCGTCATTCTGAGCCGAAGGCGAAGAATCCAGTCGTTATGTTCCTTGTGTACATGATGGCGTTGGTCTCTTTCGCTTCTGCGGCGGAGGATTATTTCTTCAAGGCTAACGAGCTTTACGACCAGGGGCGTTATAAGGAATCTGTCCCTCTGTATCGTGCCGCCATCGACGAAGGTCGTTACGAACCTTTCGCCTGGTTCAACTTGGGCAATGCTCTCGTGCAGCTGGGCCGTAAGGAAGTGGCTCTTGTGGCTTACAAGCGCACCGTGGAACTGTTGCCCAATTTCGAAAAGGCCTGGATGCTCATGGGTGACATCTATTATCTCGCAGGGGATGCGGGGGAGGCCATTGCCGCCTACAAGCGCGCCGTGGAGCTGGGAGTAGAATCGGACCACGTTCATTTCGCCCTGGCTGAGTGCTACATGAAGGGTCGCGACTGGACCCTTGCCCAGAAGAACTTTGAACGGGCCCTCCAGCTGAACCCCGACCGCATGGACGCCTGGTACGGCCTTGCCGAAGTCTACGAAAAGCTGGGCGACTACGAATACGCCATCAAGACCCTGCAGAATGCCCTGCAGATGACCGCCACCGCCGGCGCCGACGTCCACTTTACCATGGCCTATTACTACCGCAGTATGGACTCCACCAAGAAGTCCCTGAACGAAATGGAGAACGGACTCCTCATGGATCCCGAGAACGTTTCCGCCCGCCGCTACCTGGCCCAGATGTACGTGAAGGCCGAATCCCCCTGGATGGCGATCTTCACCCTGGAAGAAGGCCTCCGCCACAGCAAGGGCAAGGCCGACCTGAACCTTGACCTGGGGCAGATCTACTTTACCCAGAAGCGTTACGACGAAGCCTTTGAATGCTACATGAAGGCCTGGCTGGCCGGCAATTCCCAAGGCCGCATCGGTGCCGAAAACGTAGGCCACGTCTTCTCCAACGCGGGGGAGACCGAAAAGGCCGAAAGCCTCTACAAGCGCATCCGCGAGAAGAAGTAACGTTAAAAATCGTTACAAAATGTGTGATTTATTCAAAAAAAACGAATAACTTAAAGAACTTATAAAAAAGTTACGCAATCCCTTTAAACTTTGTACAAAACTTTTTAACTTTGTGTGCAAAGTTTTTCTTTAAGGATAAAAAATGAAAAAATTGTTTGGTTTGGCCCTCATCGGGCTGATGGTCGGCACCGCCGGTGCTGCCTGTACTGTTGTTTCTGGATCAAATGGTTCTGACTCTACCTGTACTGAAGTTGTTACTAGAGCAGATACTATTAGCTATGACTTTGGTGCTATCGTTGCTAATCGTGTTACGAATAAGATCGATACTCTTCATTCATCAAAGCATTGCGATGATTATTCGAATGGTTATGTGACTAAAAAGTGTAATAAGGATTGGGTTATTGCAGAAGGTGAAACGACTCACGGCCCTGATTCCGATGGAGGTTCTTTTGCCACCATTTATGGTGAAAAGTCTTCTTGCCCTGAAGATAATGCTGATTGTTACAAGAACTTGAATATCACTGAGAACGTTACCGTTTCAAATATTGACTTCAAGAGAACTTTTGTTCGCAATTCGAGCGACAATACTGTTGCTTCTACGGTAGTTTTTCCTTTTAGTTTCGCATCAAACTGTGTTAGTGGCGCAACGTTTTCTAAGCTTGAAACGATTTCTTACAACAAGAATGGCGACAATATCTGGCGTGCTCATGTAAAAATGGGGGAGAGTACTATTGAAGCGCATACCCCCTACATTGTAAAGGCAACAGGCAGTTCTTTGACGTTCAAATCTTCTTGTAACTATAAGTTTGAACCGGGGTCTGCTAAGAATTATACCGTTAATTTAGATTATCATTCTTCAGTTGGTGAATCCTATTCTGGTTCTTGGAATTTTGTCGGTACCTATGATATGGTTCAGTGGGGAGAGGACAATTCTGAATTGGGTAAGGTTTATGGTTTTGCTGCTAATTCCAAGGGATCTGTTTCTGCCGGCCAGTTTGTAAAGGCTAGTGCAGGTGCAAGTGTTCCTGCAATGCGTGCTTATTTGAAGTATGTTCCTTCCATAAGCCTTCAAAAGGCTGCCTTTGGTGCTGTGTCTGCTCTTCCCGAAGAAGAACTTCCCACCTCCATTGAACTTGTTTTCGAAGATGGTGATAAGATCATGGCAATTGGTCAGTTGAACACCCGCACTGGTGAAATCTCTGTGGATGAAAATCTGTGGTTCGACATGAAGGGCCGCAAGCTGAACAAGAAGCCCTCCGTCAAGGGTACCTACTACAACAACGGCCAAAAGGTCATCATCAAGTAAGGAGTATGAAAATGTTTAAGAAAGAATATGTCGCTCCGAAGATGGATATTGTTGATTTGAAGATGGAAGCCCCCCTGCTTGGCGCTTCTGACGGTCCCGAAGGCGTTACCGAATACGATGACGAATTCGGCTGCCTCTACAATCCCGAAATGGATCGCAAGGCTTAATCGCTAGTCATAAAAATTTTACATAAAATCAGGGCGCATTTTACCTCAAAAAAGCGTGTTAATAGAAGGCGGGCTTAAAAAGCCCGCCTTTCTCTGTAACCGATAGGAGGTAAAATGAATAGAGAACGATTTGCCTGGTTCCTTGGAGAACTGAAAGCAAAGAACGACAATGGCGAGGACATTGACGCCTTTGTCAAGCAGTATGAAAACGAAACCGTCTACATCTATAACGACGCTTGTCTTAGGAAGATTTTCGCAACCCAGGCGAATCTTCCTCTGACGACGGACCTGCTGAATGCGTCCCTGAATCTCATCGGGTCTGACCGTATCATGGATCCCAGCCTTCGCAATCCCTTTATCCCTGGCGATTTGGGATACAGGTCAGTGGAGCCGGATATTGTCCTGACGACTAACGGTGAGAATGGCGTCAAGGACAGAATCTCTATCGAGTTCCAGCATGAGGGTGGGGACCTTTACAAGGACCGCTTGGTGCTTTACGTGTCCCGTCACGAAAGCAACATGGTGAAGCCTGGCGAAGTTCCGAAACTGGACAACTTGCACATCATCAGTTTTCAGCTGTTCGACACGTTCCCGTGGGTTCATTCCAAAAATTACAGGCACACCATTAAGTTGATGAACCAGGATCACGATGTATTTTTCGACAAGCTGACTATCACCCTGGTGGAAGTCAAGAAGTTCCGTATCCGTGCCGCAGAGTTCGCTGGCGACTACAGTCGTATTGCTCAGTGGTTGCGCGCCATCGACGCCTTGAACGAAAACGCCGATTTCACGCCCTTCGCAAACGATCCTGTTTTCAGGCTCTTGCAGCAGGAGGTGAAATTATGTAACTTTAGTTCAAGGTTTCTTCTGAAGGAGGCTATGGGTATGACAGATATGACTTTGGTGAAGTATAATGCTGCAAAGGAAAATTCCAAGCAGATTGCCCGCAACATGCTTGCGGAAGGAGCTTCAATTGAGTTTGTAGCAAAAACGACAAAGCTCACTGTAGAGGAAATCAAGGCTTTGTAGTTCCAAGACTTGCGAAAAAATCTTGCGCAATAAGGGCTACAAGTCCATCTCCGACAGAATTGCAAAGGAAGCTTTGAAATGTAGAAAACACCGCTTTCGGGCGGTGTTTTTTCTATAAAAAGTGACGGAAATCACTTTGACGAAAACTTACAAAAAACTATCTTTTGCATCGAAATTTTTATTAGGAATAGACAAAACATGAAAAAGATTTTTGCTCTTACCTTCGCTGCCGCCATGGCATGTGCAACAAGCGCCTTTGCCGATTGCGCAACTGGCGAACATGGCGCCATTTCCATCCAGAATATTGATGGTGTCTGCACCGCTGTGATTTACGGTGATAAAGAATCTTCTGATGCTGCAGGAGATCCAACTCTTTATACAAAACTTAAAGAGTTTGAAGCATCTGTAAACAAGGTTGTTTACAAGAGATCTGGTATTGGTAAAAAACATCAGACAGTCGTTCTTCCTTTTTCCGCTTCGATTGGTGACTCTAAATGTTCTTTGACTGGCGCTAAATTTTACGCCATTGGAAAAAACGCAAGTGATAAGGAACCCTTCGTTGACAAGAATACAAGTGGTAAATGGATTGTACGCACTGGCAATAATCCTTTGAGTGAATTGGATGCTCATACTCCGTATATTGTTGTCTTTGAATCAAATCCCGCAGAATTTACAATTACCTGTCCTAATGCCATAAATATCAATACCAAAGCCTCTGCTCTGACCTTAAGTAAGGAAAACTGGGATTTTGTTGGCACTTATAGCGGAGAATCTTGGCCCGACGGTAATCGAAATATCTATGGTATGGCCGGTAAGGCAAAGGACTATACGTTCAATGTCAATGGCAAAGACTCTACAGTAAACGTTAATATTGGCGATTTCGTAAGGGCTGGTGCTGGCGCAAGTGTTCCGCCGATGAAAGCTTACCTTCGTTACGTTGGTTCTAGGGCTTTGTCTAAGGCTATTGCTAGTTCTGAACTTGACGATAATTCTCCGGAAAATACTCCCGAATTGATATCTGTAAAGATTCCCTTCCGTGAAGAAGCTTGCTTCTTGGAAGGTGATGAAATCATTGAATTCAAGACTGTGAACGGCAAGAAAACCGCTTGTATCGATGGCCAGTCTGAAGCTCGCTTGCAGACGCTCAGCATTCCTGAAGATGTTGAAGTTGACTCCGTTGTGTATAATAGAAAGTTTAAACAAAATGTCCTTTCTACAGTAATGTTCCCCTTTGGTGGTGAAATTCATGGTGTTTTTTATGGAGCTGAATTCTTTAGAATTGCTGATGTTCAGTATGTGGACTGGGCGGGGGGATGGACTGTTCTTGCTTGGCAGGTGGGTGAAAAAGCTGATGGAATTTTAATTGCGAATACCCCTTATATAATCAATCCGTATGAGGCTTCACAGCTTATTGATGGTGAGTATCTTCCGTTTTGTGTAGGTATTGCTAATTCCTGTGCAACATTGAATACAACAACGGGAAATAAGACTACGACAATAGGATCATGGTCCCTGCGCGGTACTTATGAAAAACTGGAATACGGAAAAGCCCCGTTTGCGGGTAGTGCCTATGGATTTGCTGTAGAGGGAAATTCAAGTGGTGTTACAGCTGGTAAATTTGTAAAAGCAAAAACTGGTGCGAGTGTTCCTCCAATGCGTGCGTATTTGAAGTATGTTGGACCCGCTCTGAAAACTATGGCAAATGCTTCCATTGAAGAAGATTTGCCTGAGTCTCTCCGTCTGATGCTTCTGGATAGCGACGGCAATACTATGGGCATCGGCCGTATAAATACCGTCACTGGCGAAATCAAGATGGATGACAATGTTTGGTTCGACATGAAGGGTCGCAAGATGAACCACAAGCCCACCGTCAAGGGCACCTACTACAACAAGGGTCAAAAGGTTATTATTAAGTAAGGGGACTATGAAAATGATTAAGAAAGAATACGAAGCTCCGAAGATGGACATTGTTGATTTGAAGATGGAAGCTCCCTTGCTTGGCGCTTCTGACGGTCCCGAAGGCGTTACCGAATACGATGACGAATTCGGCTGCAACTACAATCCGGAAATGGATCGTAAGGCATAATAAAACTGGATGAGTAGTTCTCTGTACAAAGTTGCGGGTCACGTTTTCTCGATCGCATTCGAGAACGAGGCTCTGGCTGCGGAAATGCTTCCGCTGATGGGGAACTACATGCCGTTTCAGGTGGAGGCTGGCGCTGGCCTTGACCATACATTCGATTTGAAGGTCGTCGCAGATGCACTGGGCTCTGCAGGCGGCCTTTTTGATTACGTGGTGGAGACCAGTCAGGAAGACGAAGGTCAGACCATCGTTTGCGGGCACACTTTCGACGGCAAGGCTGTTTTCGATTTCAAGTTCGGCGACAAGCCTGCGGGCCTGCTGATCTGCTCCAATGAATACCGCCAGGCGGAACTTCACTTGTGCGCAACCTTCCGCAAGGCTGGCCTGGATAACGCCCTGATGGTGCTTTACGCCTTGGCTACGGCCCGTTTGAATACGGTGCTGTTCCATGCCGCGGTGGTGAGCAAGGATGGCAAAGGCTACATGTTCCTGGGCAAGAGCGGTACCGGCAAGAGTACCCACGCACGCCTATGGCTCAACAACATCGCCGAAACGGAACTGGTAAACGACGACAATCCTGTGGTCCGTATGCAGCCCGATGGCGCCTGGGTTTACGGCTCTCCCTGGAGCGGAAAGACTCCCTGCTACAAGGATTTGGCAATGCCGCTGGGCGGTGTGGTTTTGCTGAGTCAGGCTCCCCACAACAAGATTGCCCGCCTGGGTGGCTTGCAGGCTTATGCTGCCATCGTCCCCAGCATTTCCGGCAAGCGCTGGGACGCTTCCATTGCCGACGGCCTTCACGATACGGAAAACAAGATGGCTCAGACCGTTCCTACCTATTACCTGGAATGTCTGCCCGACGCCGCTGCCGCTGAACTCTGCTGCAAGACCGTCAAGGCTTAAGTTTCCGCGCTGTAAAAATCTCCGCGACTTTAAATCATCGCGCTGTTTTCGCGATTCGCTAATCTCAAACAAAATTTTTTGTGTATTTTCGATGTATGACCTTCCTGCTTGTTGTCATATACGTCGCCTTTATCGGCCTGGGTCTCCCGGATACCATTCTGGGGGCGGCTTGGCCTTTGATGCAGGAAGACTTGAATGCGCCTCTTTCGGCGGCGGGGCTCCTCTCCATAATCGTTAGCATTGGAACTATCATTTCCAGCCTGATTACGCCAACGTTGATCCGCAAACTGGGCACGGGCAAACTGGTGGCCTTTAGCATTTGCTGTACGGCCGCAGCGACGGCAGGTTACGGCTTTGCGACGGAATTCTGGATGATGTGCCTCTGGGCAATTCCCATGGGCCTTGGGGCTGGAGCCATCGACGTGGCCTTGAATAATTTTGCGGCCATCCATCTGGAATCGAAACACACCAACTGGTTGCACGCTAGCTGGGGAATCGGGGCATGTCTTGGTCCTGCGATTTTGTCTGCATCAGTATTTGTGGGGGCAGGCTGGCGCGGTGCCTACGAACTGAATGCGGTGCTGCTGGGAGCCATCGTGTTGATGATGCTTGCGGCGCTGCCTCTGTGGAAACGTTATGAAACTCCGAAATCCCGCGACGAAAACGGGCGCGGTGTAAACGAAAACGGACGCGGTGGAACGAACGCAGGTAGGCGAGGTGATAAAACCGGCGCTTCCTCGGACAAGGATATTTCCTTGCGTGCGGCTCTCCGCGTTCCGGGAATGAAACTTTCCTTCTTGACTTTCTTCTTTTATTCTGCGTTGGAAATTTCCACCAGCCTTTGGTGCGGCACCTACTTGGTTGCCCGCGGTTTTTCTCCTGAGATCGGGGCGTTGGCGGTTTCCCTGATGTTCGCCTCTGTGATGATCGGCCGCGTACTCAGCGGTTTCTTTGCCATCAAGTTTACGGACATGCGCTTGGTCCATGCTGGCATTGCCATCGTGATTGCAGGCTGCTTTGCTCTGGTGTTGCCGTTGCCCTTGTGGTTCACTCCCGTTTGCATTTGCCTGCTGGGCCTGGGCTGCGCACCTGTTTATCCTTCCTTGATCCATGCGACGCCTGCCCGCTTCGGTGAGGAACTTTCTGGCCGCGCCATCGGTATTCAGATGGCTGGTTCCTACGTGGGTGCTGTGCTGATGCCTCCTGCCTTCGGTTTTATTGCGTCCAAATTCTCTGTAATGTTGTGGCCTGTGGCCTTGGCCATTTTTGTGGATTGCCTTTTGGCCTGCGTGTGGCTATTGGATTACGTGACCCGCAAAAAGCTGAACAACGCTTTTGCTACCGAACGGATTATGGATGTATTGCATCAGGTGGAAGAAATGAATGCCGCCCGCAACCGCCTTCGCAAGGAACGCCGCCGTGCCAAGCGAAAAGCTAAACTTTTGCAACAACAGAAGGCTCGTCGTAAAACCCGTTAGAAAATAATCCTTTATCTTAAATTATCCTTAGGAAGTGTAATTTTTTGTTGACAACGCTATTTTCGGATCCAAACCGAGAACGGTGAACTTATATTTGTCTCAGAAGTTTTGCGCTTGTTAGGAGAATCTATGATTAAGGTACTTTTTGTATTTTTTCTTTTTATTGTGTCCTGCAGTGATACGGTAAATAACACCACCACCAATGTGTCTACGATTGAATCCGATACGAGTGGTGATTTGTACGTTTATGCTAAGGATGCGGTCTCTGGAGAACTAATATCTGACGCCGAATATAGTGCTCCTGCTATTGATGATTCCTCTCTTGTCGCTTACGGTGATAAAGGTGTACGTTTCCAGGATCTCCCTGTTGGTGAAAATTATGCTGTTTATGTCTCTGCAGAAGACTATGCTTCTGTTGTTTGCAATGCGTCCATTAAGTTCTCTGACAATGTGACTAGCCCCAATATGAGTTTTGTTGACAACACCACGCTTGAAGTGAAAATGCGTAAGTTGTCATCAAAATTGAAGGGCAGTATTTATTATCAGAATCCAGAAAATCCCACTCAGTTGGACATTTTGCCGGCTGAGGGCGCCAAGGTTTCTCTTGTTGTTAAAGATGCTGATGATTGTTCTTTTTTACAGAAAACATATGGCCCTGTGGAAGTCGATGAAGATGGCTTCTATTCCTTTGATTCTTTGCCGGAAAAAGCAGAATATGTGTTGAATGTTCATGATTCTAAATTTAAAGGTTTCATGTTTAGTGGAATGGAACAAGAAGGAACCCTAGGTTTGTCAAAGACTGCAACAGTTCTGCCCAAAATTGTGTTTGAAAAAATTCAGACGGCATTCGGCTTTGATTTCGTGCAGGACAATCGATCCTATATTCAGAAAGATGATTCCTTGAAATTTAGTTTCTCTGAACCGGTTAATATTTCACAATTGCAAAATAAGAGTGTTCGTGTTGAAAAAGTAAAAGGTGACGAACGCATTTCTGTGGCTTTTGACAGTGATTGGACTGACTCCAATAAAACGCTGCAGATTGTTCCCGCTTTTGGTGAATGGGAGTTTAATGCTGTCTATAAAGTTTCTATGACGCTCTATTCAGCATTGAGCGCCGAAGCAATTGACACAACATTAGAATTTTCCATAAAGGAATTCTTTGATTTGAGTGAAGATACTGTCTCTATTTTACCGGTGGGTAAGATCGACTACAATACAGCTTCTGTTCCTATCAGCTGGGAAAGCATGTCTGGTGCAGAAGCTTATGAAGTTTATGCGATGGTGTCTTCTCGAAACGAAAAGAATTATAGCATGGTTGGTGAAGTTACAACGGTAAAGAACGGTAAATTGGATACAACATTCACGTTGTCTACAACAGGCTTGTTTAATAACGGGAATTCTGTAAGTGTGATAGTTGCTGCTCGCAATGAAAAGAATAGATCTGCTTTTGGTGAACCTGTTGTTCTTGAGGATAACAAGAATCCTGAATTTTCCAAGGCTCCGGCTGTAACAACTCTTGATACAGCAAACGTTGTTTACAATGCCACCACGTACTTTACCACGGTTGCGGAGGGGTCTATTACATTGGAAGTTGGTTTCAATGAACCTATGAACACAGAAGATTCGTTGGAGGTAACCCTCCCGAAAGATTCGCCGAGAAAACTGAGTTTGGATTGGACGTGGAAAAGTTCGACAGTTTTGACATTGACCTTAAAGGTTAAAGCTGGTGATGCCTACGAAGACGAGGAAAACTTGTCTCTGCCTATAGAAATTAAGGGTTTGAAAGACCTTGCTGGAAATAAGATTTCTGAATCTAGCATTGGTAAAAAGTCTTGGAAAAACCTACTGGTTGTTCTCCAGGTTTCTGGGGTTACGCCGTGAGAAATCTCCTCGCGTTTCTAGCTTTGTTCGGCCTTGCCTTTTGCTGGGCAGGGGTAGCCTTGACGTCTGATTACGACACGAAGAACTGCAACGTGCTTGTCCATGTCAGCG
>JAKSIB010000018.1 GCA_024399065.1 Fibrobacter sp.
ACACGGTTGGCGCCGGCCTTGCAGGCGTGAATGGCGTTCATCAGGTAGTCCATCTGGGCAAAGTTCAACGTATCGGAGTTCAGCTCCAGAAGTTCCTGGGCCTGGTCCACATCCATAGCAGAAATAAGGCCGTTGTCGGTAGGCTCCAGATACTTGGTGTTCTTGCCCGTCACCAGGCCTTCCAGCTTGATACCGTCCTGGTTTCCGATGAAGAACAGCTTGCCCACCTTCATGTACTTGCAGAGTTCCGTGGCAAGTTCTGTGGAGCTGATGTTGTAGGCGTGACCAATCTTGTTCCAGCCGATGGGCGGAATGATAGGCACGAAATTTTCTTCCAACAGCTGTTCCAGGATGTCCTTCTGGATACGTTCAATGCGGCCGGTGCGCATATAGTCCACACCGTTTACCACGCCCATGCTGCGGGCCAAAATCCAGTTGCCCTGAATACCACGGAGGCCGCTAGCGGTCAGGTGGCTCATGATGTGCTGGGCAGCGCCAAGAGATGCCTGTTCCACATGGGGCAGGGCCTCTTCGCAAGTAAGACGTACGCCGTTATGGAACTTGGATTCCAGACCCCAAGCCTTCAGCTGGGCGTCGATGGAATTGCGAGTTCCCGGCACGATAATGATCTTAATCCCGGACTTGTGCAAAAGTCCGATATCTCGCATGAGCACAGGAAACAGCGGATGGCTCATCAGATCATCTTCGATCTTCAGGACAAACAGCTGACCCTTGAAACGTTCCATGTAGCCGAACACTTCACGGATGAAACCTGCAACTTCGAAATGCTGTGAATTAAAATCAGATGGGTTCATGGGGTAAAAGATAGAAATTACTTTGCAGAGTCTGCAGCGGGAGCAGCCAAATCTTCTGCAGCAGGGACTTCGGCGAGAACCTTAAGCAGTTCCACTTCAAAGACCAGCATGGCGTTTGCAGGAATCAAGGGATCCACACCTTCTTCACCGTAAGCCAAGGCGCTGGGAATCCAGGCCTTCACCTTCTCACCTTCCTTCATGACCTGGAGAAGATCCTGCCAGCCTTCGATAACGGCACTTACCGGGAATTCCAGCGGTTCGCCACGTTTGACACTGTTGTCAAATTCGGTACCGTCGAGAAGAGTTCCAACGTAATGGACTTTCACCTTGTCGGCTGCCTTCGGGGTGAGACCGGCACCTTCGGTTATTACTTTGTACTGAACGCCCTTGGTGGTCACCTTCACGGTGGAATCCATAATGTTCTTGGCCAGGAACTGGGCCTGTTCTTCTAGGGCCTTCTGTGCGGCAACCTTTGCATCGGCTTCCTTCTGGAGCTGCATCTTCAGGAGCAATTCCTGCAAAGCCTTTTCACAGGCAGTATCATTCATTTGAACGGTACGGCTGGAATCAATCTGGTCCTTGATGGCGCCCATCAGCACATCCATGTTCAGGGGGACATTCACATTGGCAACAGCCTTACCCAAGTCCATACCCAAGGCATAGCTATAGCGAGCCATCGGATCTTCAAGGGAAAACT
This sequence comes from Fibrobacter sp., assembly GCA_024399065.1. Lineage (NCBI taxonomy): Bacteria > Pseudomonadati > Fibrobacterota > Fibrobacteria > Fibrobacterales > Fibrobacteraceae > Fibrobacter > Fibrobacter sp. The sequence continues at coordinate 1,513 of JAKSIB010000018.1, forward strand.
TCTGTTCTGCAGGTGCGGACTGAACAGAAGAAACTTCGGCAGAATTTACCGGAGTTGCATTAGCAGACGAATCCACCACAGCAACCGCAGGGGCGCTCTGCGGTGCAGGAGTTGTTTCAACAGCAGGCTTGGAACCGCCACAGGCGACCATGGAGCCACAAATTGCCATGCCCAAAGCATAACGAGTCAAGTTCATTTATTACCCTCAAAAATTTGATTTAAAACACACAAACTAACAGAATCTTATACAAGAGAACGTCAAGCGAACATTTTTTGATTCCGATTCACAGACAACAAAATAGCGAATTTCTGGCAATAAAACCACTCGTTTTACACAGGAAAACCCGTTTTTTAGTGTAAATTCCGCAATTTCGGTCATTTTCGGACCCGTGTGCAAAATTTCACAAAAATCGCCATCTTGTAAACGGTGTGATACAAAGACCTTTAAAAAAAACTTACAAATTGTTAAATTATGCCCCCGAAGAGAGAAAATGGAGAAAATGATGAGCACCCGTTTCATGAACATCATCGATTCAGCAAACCTGAACAAGGAAAAGTTTGACGATTCCATGGAATCCCTGAAGGGTTCCCTGCAGCAGTCTGTCGAAGCTTCCAACAGCCTTTTTGTCAGCGATAGCGCTCCGAAGACCGGCTGGTTGAAAGGAAGCCTCTCCTATCCTTGGGTTCTGATTTGCACTATTGCCCCGGCAATCAAGGAAATCTTCTAAATTTTTTTTGAAGAAAGATTTATGAAAGGTCCGCTGTAAGGCGGGCTTTTTTATATCTTTAAAACATGCTCAAACATCTTCTTTTTCTCTCAATCTCCTTGACCCTATTTGCATGCACGGATTCCGGAAACAATGCGACCAGTTTAAACAAACTTCCCAAAGATTTCAATGAAATGGAATACGTACAGATTCATAGGAATCTACGCTACTCCCAAGTCACCAGTTACATCAGGGAATACAATAAGAAAGTGGACGAGACCCTAACCAGGGAACAGTTGGTTGAAGACAGCGTCCGTTTCGACGTTGACACTGCATCTATCCATCGCTTTTTCACAGACCGAATAACTGGCGCCTTCCAAAATTGCGACCATTCCGAAAGTTTCGTATGCGAAGACTTTACCGATGAGGAACGTGAAGAAGAATGGCGATGGCGATGGACTCCGGACACCATTTACACCTATACGGAAAACCCTAATTCTCTCTATGGCGTAGACACTACTTACGAACTGAATTATAAAACCTCACTAGACGCCCGTTCAATGAGAATTATCCGCGGCTTCAATTTCCATGACAGGCTGGACGACTGGAATGCTGTGCGGGAAATTCCCTTGGATACAACAGCGATTCACAACCACTTCCTATCCGTCGCAAAAAACAAAGGCTGGCCTTACAGATATTGTAACGAATATGAAGCCGAGGGGGAGCCAGTCTTCCCCGAACCGCCCGCAGAAAAGCTATACTGCCTTGACGGTCAGGACGTAAAGGAAGCACATAATAATCACTAAGATCAAATTTTTTCGCCTCGCATATTTAAAAGTGCGAGGCATATTTTTATCTTTGGTCTCAAGAAAATTAAACCTGGAGAAAACTATGGCAGCTCTCGTATTGGATGGCAAGGCACTTGCCAAGACTACCGAAGAAGAACTCAGCGCACGCGTGGCTAAGCTTAAGGAAAAGACCGGCAAGACCCCGATCCTCGCCACCATTCTCGTTGGCGACGATCCTGCTTCCGCTACCTACGTGAAGATGAAGGGCAATGCCTGCGCCCGCGTTGGCATGGACAGCATCAAGGTCATCATGCCGCAGAACACCACTACCGAAGAACTGCTGAACAAGATCCAGGAACTGAATGAAAATCCGGACGTTCATGGCATTCTTTTGCAGCACCCGGTTCCCCGCCACATTGACGAACGCGCTGCTTTCGAAGCAATCGACGCCCGTAAGGACGTTGACGGCGTGACCTGCCTGGGCTTTGGCCGTATGTCCATGGGTGAAAAGGCCTATGGCTGCGCTACCCCCCAGGGCATCATGCGTCTTCTGAAGGCTTACAACGTTGAGCTCTCCGGTAAGCACGCTGTGGTTGTTGGCCGTAGCGCCATCCTCGGCAAGCCCATGGCCATGATGCTGTTGAACGCCAACTGCACTGTTACCATTTGCCACTCCAAGACCCCCAACGTTCCGGAACTGGTGAAGCAGGCTGACATCGTCGTTGGCGCTGTGGGTAAGCCGGAATTCATCAAGAAGGAATGGATCAAGCAGGGCGCTGTGGTTATTGACGCAGGTTACCATCCGGGTGGCGTTGGCGACTGCGAAAAGGGCATGGAAGAAGTTTCCAGCGCATACACTCCGGTTCCGGGTGGCGTTGGCCCCATGACCATCAACACTCTCATCTACCAGAGCGTTGAATCTGGCGAAAAGTACATTCTCGGTTAATCCGGAATAAGTCGCAAATTTCGCGACTCATCAAAACTAAAAAGCTCGGCGTTACGCGCCGGGCTTTTTTCATAGCCTTTTAATGACCAAACTGTATAGGAGGAACGGCGTTCGAATTAAAAATCAATGCCAAAACAAAAAGACCAACGACAGTCCCTGTAGCAATAAGGATTCTCGCATAAGGAAAGTGACTACCATTCAAAGACCTTGCACCTGTATTTCCTCTGCCATAATCTACAGTATCTTTCTGCGCATCATATGCAGGGATCGGCAGATCATAGTTCTCCGAAGCCTGCACACTCTGCGTCTGAGCTGAATCCACCAGCAGAGTCGTATCCACCGGCTGGGAGACAACCATGTTCGCAGGCATCAGCTGTGCACAGCAAAGACTGATTGAACACAGTAAAACAACGATTATCCTCTTCACAAGATTCCCCCCAAAATTTTCTCTTATAATACAAAATGCCCCGCAAAAAAGCGGGGCACGTTTTTAAAAAATCATCAATTAATAACTTCGTTATTTTTGATAACCGGCTCGGAAATGACTAAATAAATTTAGTCGCTTCACTCGCCTTAGTTATCAATTATTTGTACTCAAGTTCCCGCAAAGAGGCCTCTGCCTCGGCGGAATTGGGCGAGAGAGAATTCTTCAACGTGGTCCCAATCAATTCAATACCCTTCTGAATAACCATGTTCTTGGCAGTTTCCTGCAAAGTCGGGTCAGCATTGATCGTGCTGATGGAATCATCTAGAGCCTGAACGTCAATGTCGTTGGAATCGCGGACGACAACAAGAGGCTTACTATCCACAAGCTTGACAGAATCCTCTACGGCCTTCTTGGGAAGAACCAGCTGCGCAAAGGACGCGCAGGCCAAAACCATCACAAACACCCCAACAGTCTTGCACCAGTTTTTCATCAAGTTGAAATATAAAAATCGCCCACCCCTTGGGCAGGCAAACAAATAAAAAATGCCCCCGGTAGACACGAAACTACTAGGGGGCGGTTTTTAACTAAAGAGAAAGAGAGAAAAATTATGAAAGCAAAAGCTTATTTGCGAACGCGAACGGTCTGCATAGTCTTGCCAACTTCACCATAGCGCATGATGTAGACGCCTGCACCAAGACCCACATTCACTCGGTTCCACATGTCGTTTGCGGCACCGGCTGCGGTGTAAGAGGACTTGAGCAGATGGCCATTTACATCAAACACGCTGCACTTGACAACACCGGAAACAACATTCATCACGACATTGTTGCCGATTGCGAGAGTACCCGAGCTAGAGGAAGCCGGAGCAATTGCAGAAGAACTAGATGCCGGAGCTGCAATAGAGGAGCTAGAAGCAGGAGCTGCAGCGGAAGAGCTAGAGGCCGGAGCCGGGGCGTCGCCAGAAGTCAAGACGATGTTACCGCCATTGGGAACTGCATCAAAGTAAATGTAGCCATCCTTGATGGAAACATCAATAGCCTTGCTGTTCTGGGTAGCAGTAACCTTAGTCCAGTTGTTGGAATTCTTCACGCGGATAGACAGCGGATATTGGTACTTGCAGATATTGTCAGCAATGTTGTGAGTCAACTTGAATTCCATGGTACCGGCGGCAGCACCAGAAACAGTTTCGATCTTGGAAGCCTTACGTTCCTTCACGTACATGACGCCATCACGGAAAGTGGTAATCCAAATATCGGCATCGTTCTGCTTTGCCCAGCTAAGAGCGCCATCGATAGCGCTCAGATCGGTGGGAGAATAGGTTGCAGAACCATTGCTCTTGCCCTGGAAACCATGGGTAAGGAACATGACCCAGCCATTCTGCTGCATAGCCTTCTGCATCTGGCCAGTAAAATCACTGGTGCTCTTGATGGAGCCTTCGGAACCAGTCATGAGAGCAGGAACCTTGGTCCAGTCGGAAGGACCATCCTTGCCCATGATATCGGACACACCCTGCCAGGAACCATTACAGATACGGCCTGCAATGTAGTTCTGGTTAACAGCAGACTGGTTAGGCACATTACAGTTGGGGTAAGCAACAGTAATAATACCACCATCCTGATTAATCTTTCCCTGGATATTTGTCTTGGAAGAAGCTTCTTCACCTGACATGTTATTGCCATGGGAGTTACTATGGCTAGCAATTTCGTGACCGTTATTGGCCATCTGCTGGAAACCGCTCCAGTTGGGGTTCCAGTTGTACACCAGGTTAAAGGTACCCTTATAACCGTACTTGTCAAAAACCGGGGCACCGTCAGTTACGTGGCTAGGTGCGCCATCATCAAAGGTAAAGCTTGCGGCACCCTTGCGGAAGCCAGCCCAAGTAGCAATTTCCTGGGAAGAAGCAACAGTTGCACCAAATGCGATAACAGCTGCGCCAACAATCAATTTTTTATTCATAATCATCACACACCCCTCCCTTTTCATTCGGGTAGAGTCTCCTTAAGCCTAGAACTACATTTTTTTCATTCCAATATGGAATAAACGCAAACACATTGTGTTGTACGACGTTACAACACTTGCGGTTTTTAGGCGAAATTAGCCTATTTTGACAATATTTCTTTACAAAAGCTTTACAACAGCAAACAAAAAAAGCTCCCGGAAAAACATTCCGAGAGCATTATTTTTACCCGAGTCCGGCCCGAGTCAACTACCCAAAATTACTTACGGACACGAGCCGTTTGAGTAGACTTGGCACCTGTGAATCGAAGAACATAGGCGCCTTCACGAAGGCCCTGGTTGACATTGTTCCAGATTTCGCCCACAGACCCTGCCGTTACATGGGCCGACTTCACCAAAACACCATTCATGTCAAAAACAGAGCATCTGATCATGCCAGGACCCACATTCCACTGAACCGTATTTGCAATGGCGTCTGTTCCGGAGGAGGAACTTTCAGCGGGATTTTCAGCAACAGAGCTGGAAGATGCCGGCGGGGGTTCCACAGCAGCGCTAGCCAGCTTGATCCAGTCCACGTTCAAGTTGTCGTTATTGATGGTAAGGCGGAGAGTCTGCTTACCTGCGGCAAGTTCAATTTCATCACCTGCACTTTCGGAATAAGTGTTCCAGTCGCCCTTGGCAGCCACAGCCACCGTAGACTTGCTGGAACCCACAGAAACCGTTACAGAACCATCGGCGTTATTGCCGGTAGCTCCATTCACAGAAACCTTGTACTTGCCTGCGGTCTTAACATCCAGAGTATATTCGAAGTAGTCGCCTGTAGTGGTATAACCGAGGGCGAGACCTGCACCAGCCTTTACAATGCCAGCGTCGTCAGCGCGGTAACCCGTGGTATCGCTTCCGCTATTGGCATGTTCAAAGGCATAGGTATCGTAGTTCTCACCTTCGATGGTTCCCGGGATTTCAATGGCACCCTTGAAAGGTTTGATTTCGGGAGGTTCGCCAGTCACATTCAATTCCAGGGCCATGAATTCAATGGTGTAGGAGCCGTCTGCATTCGGAGCGATGACCTTGCCCTTCTGGGAAACGGTACGGCCGGCCACGTTCTGGATGTTCACGCGGAGAGGCACTGACTTGGGCATGGCGGAATGGGGAGAAGTCCAAGTGACTTTGAAACCATCGGAGGTTGTAGTGGCGGAAGCCTTGTCGATGGCGAAGTGGGCACGGTAGTAAGCAGCCACCACACCGAAAGGAGCAATCCATAATCCCTTATTCTTGGCCTCGTTCATAATGGAGGTCATGTCGTTGGTGGCGATACCATAAGTGTCGTTGACGCCCACGCCATGGTTCAGCTGCACCGTCCAGGCTTTCTGACTCTTGGCGGTACCCATGTTGTTCTTGGCGTTGCTTGTGCTGGAACCACCCTGGGTGTAGCAGTTGGAACTGATGTTCATCCATTCCGGTTCGGAACTCCAGCCATAGTACTTGGCACCGGCGCAGTTACGGTTGGCAATGTGATCCTTGCTGATGGCATTAGCCACATTGTTGTTGCTAGCACAGAAGGGAGTTGCAAATGTATAGACTTCAGGAGCGCCCTTAGAAAGCAGGCTGCTTTTCCAGCCGCTGGTTTCGGCAGTCAGGTCCACGCCGCCGGTCATATCCTTGTGGCTCTTGGAATGGTTGCCAATTTCGTGACCATTCTTGGCATAATTCAGATAATCGCTCATGTTGCCACTACCTGCGCCCATGGCTCCGGTAATAAAGAAGGTAACCTTCACATCTGAATTAGCATTGAGGTAACTTCCGATCGCACCCAGCTGGTTATAGCCGTCATCAAAAGTAAAGGAAACTGCGCCATCGTGGCCATTCCAGGGAACCGTGGTAATGGGGCCAGCCCAGGCAGAAACAGAACATGCGGTCGCCATAGCAAGCATAGCGGCAAAACATCTAGTACTAGATTTTTTCATGAATCAATCTATCCTTTTCCTGATCCAATCTATATACTTATACACCAGCATGAAATATACGAACAAAAGAAGCGTTGTCTGGCAACAACGCCCCTTAAAATTTTAGAAACATCAATATTTATAGCGCTTTTTCCAGGAAATTCTTGGCGTCGCAGGACTCCACCACCTCTGTACCCAGCAGGTTTTCCAGGCGGACAAGATCCGGATGGCCTTTTCGTTCAAAAACCACTACTTTTTTGAAGCGTTCGCGATGGCTTAGCAGAAATTCCAGATTATTCACGTCGGATTTCGGGAAACCGTAACCGACAAAGTAGATTTCCTCGGCGTTTTTCAGGTAATAATCCGCCTTGCTCCACAAAACATTGAACAAACTTCCGCGAAGGAAACTTTCTTTTGCATGAGCCATAGGGATATAAATTGGAGTGTCCTCGCAATAAATGGGGAAACTGCGGTCTTCCGGTTCCACCTGGCAAACGTTCTTCAGGTCCAGCTCATCTACCACGCCTTTAACAGGGAACCAGTTGAGGGAACCATGAAGTTTTATCAGGTCCACTGTATGCAGCAACTTTTCGCGACGGGCGGAACGGTCGGCGCGATCAATGCGGACACCATAATCCACGGAAATGGTCTCACGAAGTTCCGGGTCCCGAGCAATGGCAGACTCGATCAAGGTATCGTAATTGAAAGAAAGCAAAAGGGTGTCACGGCGGCCTTCGGAAGGACAGTTCACGCAGGATTTCAAGAACTCGCGAAGGACCACAGCGTTCTCCGTGGAGAGAGCCTCGTCATGGCGAATCACACTGGCAATAAAACGCAGCAATTCGAAACGCAGGCTTGCGTGGTAAAGTCGCTCACGTTCTCCCGGGAAAATTCTAGCGGACAGAATAGACGTGGCCAACGTCTCAATGCTCAAATATTCGCTTTGGCCATTGCACAAGTCCAGAAAGCGCTTGCAATAATCACGGAAATGCGGAAATTCCTCCGGAATGCCAAAGGGGATCAATTCGTTCAAATCACGAAGAGTGGGCATCTGGGGCAAAAAGGACTTGCTGAAGCCCGAGCCCAAAACATAAATACGGCGGTAACCATTAGGTGGCACTGCCCTAGAAGAATCAATATTTTCCATATCAGCCATATACTGAATCTATATAAAAAAAGACCCTGCGGGTAATGCAGGATCTCTTTTAATTTCGAGAAAAGAATTACTTTGTCTGTAGCAAAAGTTCTTCTTACTTGGCACGCTTCTTGAAAAGGTCAGCGTCATTGGAGAAGTTGTATGCCCAACCAGCAGCACCTTCCAGGGAAGCAAAGTCTTCATCATAAACGAGGACGCGGTCGCCACCGGAAACAGCCTTGAAGTATTCATAGGTACCATCTCTGTCGGAAAGACGGCCTTCATAGTAGAAGTCTTCTTCGTAGTACGGATCATCATCACCCGGGAGATACATTTCGATGGTAACGACAGCATTGTAGTTAAGGTCGCCCCTTACACGAACATAAGAGCCTTCACCCAGGTCTTCGCAGGAAGAAGGATCGCTATCATCGGCACAATAGGATGTGTAGAAATAATTGTAATTGAGGGAATAGGTTGCGTCGGTGATTTCAATGGTGCAGCCAACAAAAGCCAGGACCATGGACAGGGCAGCGACGAGTTTAACAATAGACTTTCTCATTTGTTTCTCCTTTTGAGTTTTGCGATAATATAAACTTAATAAACACGGCTGTCAACATCTAAAAGAACATATTGCCATCATCCAAGCCCGTTACAGGCTCAATCCGTTCATCGCCATTCGGTCCAATCACAATAGCCAGGCCGCTCAGAAAGTTCATCCACACTCCCGGGGTGAAGTCGAACTTGCAAAAATGGGCAAGACAGGGAACAATCCAGGCATCGTGGGAGGCAAATATGTTGAAGCGGGCCGCCCCCTTTTCCAACATCATGGAACGCATCTCTTCGGCACGTTCGTGGAGGTCGTGATATGCCGGATGCACCCCGTCACGGATCCAATCGCAGATACTGGGATAGAACTTTTCGTTGAGCACCGCGTGGTACTGGTCGAAGTCCTTCACAAAGAAATCGCCCAGCGGATCGAGAATCTGGACTTCTGCGGGAGGCGGACCACCGGCAGCTTCGCGACCAAGACCGATCCTTTGAGCCGTTTCAACACAGCGCCCCACCGGACTAGAAAAATAAACGGCATCTCCTTCGATTGGGAGCTGCGATCCCAAGACAAAGGCCTGTTCTCTTCCTTTGTCTGTAAGGCCAACATGGGCGCCACCATCGGAATCTTGAGGCGTAATGTGACGACGCTCCCCATGGCGGATCAATAAATAAACCCGTGCATTAGGCGAGAGGTTCGCAAAAAAATCCTTTGCAGAAACATACTGATTCATGAGACCCAAAATTCAATCCACTATTAGAACGAAAGCATCGGCAGCCAATCCGCCAGTACGCCAGAAATAGGAATCCAGGCATAGTGCGCCACCATAAAACACAGAAGACCAAAAATGATTCCAAAGATTACATCAGAAAGCCAATGCAAGCCAAAAACTACGCGGAGGAAACCCCAGGAAAGCGGCAGCAGGAACAAGAACCAATAATAGCAGGGCAAGGCCAGCATCACTGTTGTCGCTACAGCCAGATTGTTCATAGTATGGCCAGAGGGAAAGCTGAACTGGTCCATCAAAGGCAGCTCCTGTTTCACAGAAGGAAGCACCGAGAACGGGCGAGGGCGTTTCACATTCAGCTTGATCAGTTCATAAAGGGTCACCACAATAGTAAAGGCAAAACCCGCATTCAGCATAATGGGGAGTGTTTCCTGCCAGCCACGATGAATCCAAAGAAGCAACGCAACAATAATCCAGAAATAACCGTCACCCAGACGAACATAAATACGAAGAATCTTCTTCGTTCTCTCGGAACAGTGCCTAAAGGTAGCCGTCCAGTAACGAGAAATTCGTTCATCTATTTTCTGTATTTTCGCTAGCATCACATTTGAAAACTAGCTTTTTACAAGAAACGGTTCGATCTAAACAAAAGGAATCTGCGGAAAATATCCGGCAAGAATAGAAGAAACAGGAATCCAGATTAAGCTGCCTACAAAAAAACTGACTATACCTAGAACGAATCCGCAAACAATATCTGAAAACCAGTGCACACCGTAATAGACTCGCAGGAGTCCCCAGGTCAAAGGAAGCAAAAGCATGAGCCAACCGTAGGCTGGAACAGCGTAGAACACCGCAGAAGCCACCGCCAAATTATTCATTGTATGGCCCGAAGGGAAACTGTATTTGTCCAGAGGCGGAACCTCGGCCTTAATCTGAGAAAGCTTTTCGCAGGGGCGCAAACGTTTGGTACTAAGTTTCACGATTTCATAAATCGCAAGGGCAGCCACCAAGGCACAAAGCGCCCTACCAAGAATAGGCCAGAACACATCGAGGCCGACGTTGTAAATCACAAAGGCAATAAAAGCAGCCCAAAGATAACCGTCACCGAGGCGCACATAGAACTTTAGGAACTTATTCACACCCTTGGAAAACTGGCGACTGGTCCAGTACAGGGAAACCTTTTCGTCAAAACTCTGAATTCTCTTTAACATCAAAAAAAATCTAGAAATTTCCGTAGCGGTTTTTCCTAAATTTTTTCCATATTACATAAGCACCTTGAAACTAAGAGGAAAAAATGCGTGTACTCGTTCTTAACTGCGGCAGCTCTTCTGTAAAGTTCGCTGTCATTGATACTGTTACCAAGGAAGCTCTTTCCAGCGGTCTCGTTGAAAACATTGGCGTTGATGGCCACTTCAAGGGCAAGGGCCCCGTCGACAAGCAGGACTACAACTTCGATTGCCCCACCCATGCTGAAGCAGTTGCTGCCGTCCAGAAATACCTGGGCGACCAGAACCTCATCGACGGCATCGAAGCCATCGGCCATCGCGTAGTGCATGGCGGCAAGTACATCAAGAGCGAAAAGGTTACCCAGGAAGTTATCGACTACATCCGTAGCATCACCTTGTTCGCCCCGCTCCACGAACCGGCTCACGCAACCGGCATGGAATGCGCCATGAAGTTCTTCCCGAACCTCCCCCAGGTGGCAGTGTTCGATACCGCCTTCCATCAGACCATGCCCCGCAAGGCATTCCTCTACGGCATCCCCTACAAGTTCTACGAAGACGACGCCATCCGCCGTTACGGTTTCCACGGCACCAGCCACCGCTTCGTAACCGCAGAAGCTGCTGCAATTCTCGGCAAGAAGCCGGAAGACTGCTGCTTCATTACCGCTCACCTCGGTAACGGCTCCAGCTGCTCCGCCATTCTTAACGGCAAGTGCGCCGACACCACCATGGGTTTCACCCCGCTGGATGGTCTCATCATGGGTACCCGTTCCGGCTCCATCGATCCCGCAATCCTCTTCTTCATCAGCAAGAAGTACGGCTACGATATCGACCGTCTCGACAAGATGGTGAACAAGGAATCTGGTCTTCTCGGTCTCTCCGGCCTTTCCAACGACATGCGCACCTTGAGCCAGGCTGCAAGCGAAGGCCACGTTGGCGCACAGATCGCTATTGAAACCTTCTGCTACAAGCTGGCCCGCGAAATCGGCGGCATCGCCATGGCCCTCCCCCGCATCGACGCTCTCGTCTTCACCGGCGGCATTGGTGAAAACAGCTTCCTGGTCCGTAAGACCGTCATGGAAAACCTCAAGCTCCTCGGCTACGAAATCGATGACGATCGCAACATGAAGAGCGGCAAGGAATCCGGCCACATCATCTCCAAGGATGGCACCCCCACCGCTATGGTTGTTGCCACCAACGAAGAACTGCTCATCGCTCTCGACACCGAAGCAATGGCTAAGTAGGCTCCAGGTACGAGGCACGAGTTCGTTCGCGCTTCACGCTCACTTTGAGGTTAAAGAGAAAGGCTCCGCATTGCGGAGCCCTTTCCTGTTTGCAATTTTTGATTTTATGATGCAGCCCGAAGCGTACATCTTTTTTTTCTTAGAGACAAGCTAGACAAGGCGGAGGGACCGAAGCTGTATTGAAATACAGCGAGAGTCCCGACAACGCAGCATCACGCAGCTTATAAGGAAAAATTACTTGATGGTATAAGTCTGCTTGTTCACCTGGAGGATCTTGCGACCCTGAACCTGTGCTGCAGCATTGCGAACATCAGATTCGCTGACCGGCAGCTTCTGCTTCCACATCACGCGACCCTGCATATCGAAGATTGCAGCCACGCCGCGGTTTGTGAGAATTGCATTCTGCCAAGTAGCCTTCGGAGCAGCAATCATCGGCTTGATTGCTGACGGAGCCTTACCGAACTTCACCACAATGTTAGACATAACATAGAGGTTTGCAGCATCCACGCCCTTAATACCGATACCGAGTACAGAACCCATAGTGTACTTATAATCTTCAGCGGCAGTCACATACAGAGAGTCGCCATCGACTTCAGTAGTAAGCATTTCAGAAGTTTTTGTAACGGTATAGGTCAAAGCTTCGCCATCCGGATCAGAGATGTACTTGGTCAAATCGATTACAAAGCTAAATGCAGAGTCTGCGTCAACATAGACGGTATCGCCCTTAACAACAACCGGCTTGTCATTTACGCAGGAAATAGATGCAGGAATCTTAAGATCGGTGGTTGCACCGTTCTTGTCCTTTGCAGTAACAATGACTTCTGCATCACCGCAAGCATCCTTCACAGCCTTGATGGAGATAATGCCGCTAGCAATGGACGGAGCCAGGAGGCTATCATCGCTACGGACAGAGAATGTCAGTGCAGTGGCAGCATCCTGGTCATCGGTAAACCAGCTCAGTACTTCTGCTTTGGAGTATCTAGAAACGGTGGTGAAATCTTCCTTGAGTGCTGCCAGACGGTTACCGACAGTATCAAGAACTCCTTCCACAATTTCCGGAGCATGATTTCTGTAAACGACGTTGATGGATACAACAGCCATATCAGTGGTATCGCCATCACCATAGGCAATCACATAACCAAAGGCATCTTCACCTTCAAAACCCTCTTCAGACTTGTAGGTAAAAGAACCGTCTTCGGCCAAAGTCACTTCGCCATTGCTTGCAGGAACAACCAGAACTGCAGTAACTTCGACATCGTCCGGGTTTTCGTCATTTGCCAGCACACCGTTCTTTGCAGCCACCTTAAACAAGGAGTCCTGAGGAATGGTGTAGGAATCATCCTTTATGCGAGGATCGTCTGCAACAGGTTCCACCTTGATGTAGCAGATTACAGAGGGAACTGCAATCTTATGGTCGCCTGCAGAGAAGGTCACCTTGGCAACGCCGTTAGCATCTTTGATTGCAGAAATTTCAACACCGTAGAAACCATCTACTGCAGAGTAGCTTGCATTGACGATACCGGAAGCCTTTGCAGAGTAGACGATATCATCGTCACCATCAGGATCGGTAACCGTAATGTTTTCTGCAGGAATAAACACAGAGAACTTTTCAAAATCTTCATCCACGGTAAGAGTGTCACCGAAGTCATGTTCATCACCGGCTTCGTCAACAAAGGTCTTTGTTACAACAGTCACCTTGGGAGCGTCGTTCACCGGAGTAACAATAATAGTAGCGGTACCAACGTTACTTACGCGAGTCGGAGTCTTGACTTCATAGAAACGATAGGTGAAGTAATCCTTGCCGAAGTAATCCTTTTCGGGAGCATAGGTGAACATACCCGTGGAAGTATTCACAGTGAATTCGCCATGTTCCGGTTCGCTCACAATTTCAAAGGCGAGCGTGTCACCATCAGCATCAGTACCCATAAACTTCAAATTGTTCATCTTGGCGGTAAGACCGTTCTTATAAGAAGAGTCTTCGGGAACTTCGATTTCAAAATCCTTGGCTACCGGGAGGTTTTCGGTGTCAACGGTATTGATTGTGAAGCTGAAGGTTGCGGTCTTCTTGGTGGGATCGGTTGCCGTCAGGGTAACAGTTGCGGGGCCCTTAGGATTCGAGGCAGTTGCAAACTTGATAGTGCTATTCTGATCATAAGCGGCAGAATCAACCAACACAACGGACTTAGATTCGCTGACGATTTTTACGGTAATTACCAAATCATCACCATCGGCATCCTCAAAGACTTCCTTCATGTCCATGGTATGAAGTTTGCCTTCATCCAGAGACAATTCTCCACCGTTGTAACCGGAGAAGCCCTTGGTAACATTCGGAGCGTAGGTCACGCATTCTGTACCCAAGGTAAAGCTATGGAGGATAACAGCGTTTGATTCACTCTTTGCTGTATTGGCATGGGTGTTCTTATAGCTGAACTGGACACCTGTTTGGGAACCAACAGCCCAAGTCTTTGCAGTGGCAGATTTCCAACCCTGGGTCAAGTCTGCAAATGCAACAAAGACCTTCTTGGGATTGGCGGCAGCATCCAATTCATAACCATAGTAGTTATCATCGGTAATGGTGGACTGCTTAAAATCTACGCGGAACGGAGCTTCAGCTTCGTAAACCAGGCAAACACCCTTATAGGTAGAAAGGGATACAGCCACATCCTTATAAGTGGTTGCATTCTGCTGCCATGCAAAACCATAACCTGCACCGGCACTGGTCTTGCCCATGGGAACCTTAAAATCCAAAACCTTGGCACCATTTACATTCGTAGTATCAATCGCAGCACCACTGCCTTCTTCATAGGCAAATGTATAGAAGTACGCCGGTTCCTTGGTGACTTTTTCACCTTCATCGGACCAAACAACAGCCGTAGCTGCAGATGCGGCACCGGCCAAAAGGCCAAGTGCCAACAAAGAAACTTTTTTGTTCATGTTAACCTCTCGATTCCAATACACCTTAATCTATATAAATAATAAGAAAAACGTACCCCCTCCCACAAGGGAGGGCCGATGGGTCGGAGAACAAAGTATCGAAAAATAGGCTAAAAAAGGGTAAAATTTTACTTAACCCAAACTGTCCAAAATTTCAAATCGTTCGTAGGCTTTTTCAAGCTCTGCTTCACGGTCAGAAATTTCCTTCTGGAGTTCTACGATGCGGGCCGCATTGGTGCAGACTTCCGGCTTGCAAAGTTCTTCCTGGCGGGCGGCGATTTCAGATTCCAGCTTCTCAATTTTTTCGGGAAGGGCGGCGTATTCGCGCTCTTCGTTATAGCTACGCTTTTTCTTCTTGGCAGGTTCTGTTGCGGATGCCACGGAGGAAGTTGCAGAGGAGGCGCCGGAACTGGCGGCAGCACGGGCAGCTTCCTTTTCTGCGGCAATCTTTGCAGCTGCAGCGGCTTCCTTGTCACGCATTTTCTTATTGGCTTCGTAATCGGAATAACCACCAACGGCTTCAAAGATGTTTCCGTCTTCCTCGATGGCGTAAATTCCCGTAGCCACAGAATCCAGGAAGGCACGGTCATGGCTCACCGTCAAAACAGTACCCTTGTATTCGGCCAGAAGCTCTGCCAAAAGATCCAAGGTTTCCATGTCCAAGTCGTTGGTAGGTTCATCGAGAACAAGCACGTTGCTGGGATGGCTAAAGAGGCAAGCCAAGAGCAAACGGTTTCGTTCACCACCGGAAAGGGCGCTGATGGGGCCACGGGCGCGGTCTGCGGAGAACAGGAAGTCTTGCAGATAACTTAACACATGGCGTTTGACTCCATTCAGGGTAACGTAAGCCTGACCATCACCGATGTTTTCCACCAGGGACTTGTCTTCGCGGAGGCGGGTGCGCATCTGGTCAAAGTAAGCAATTTCAAGATTGCTGCCCAGCTTGATTTCACCGACGTCGGGCTGCAATTCACCAAGAATCAACTTCAGGAGAGTTGTCTTGCCGGAACCGTTAGGGCCTACGATACCAATGCGGTCGCCACGGGAAACTTCAGTGCTAAAATCGTTGATAAGGGGCACTGAGACGCCGCCGGTAGTTTCGTCGGCGTAGGAATAGGTAACGTTCTTAAGGCGGGCCACCATGCGGCCGGAGCGTTCCGCCTCGGTAATCTGCATGGAAACGTTTCCTGTGCGAGTTCTACGTTCGGCACGTTCCTGACGCATCTTGATGAGAGCGCGGACGCGGCCCTCGTTACGGGTGCGGCGAGCCTGGATGCCCTTACGGATCCAGACTTCTTCTTCGGCAAGACGCTTGTCGAACAAGGCGTTTGCCTTTTCTTCTTCAGCCAGCGCCTGGTCGCGGAACTGGACAAACTTGTCATAGGGAAAATCCCAGCTACGGACGCGACCGCGGTCCAGTTCGAAAATTCTTGTTGCAGTGCGACGTACGAAAGCACGGTCATGGCTTACAAACATCACGGCACAATTCAATCGGGTAACGATACCTTCCAGCCACTGGATGGCAGGAATGTCAAGATGGTTCGTCGGTTCATCCAGCAAAAGCAAATCCGGATCTTCCGCGACAGCGCGAGCAAAAAGCACACGACGTTTCTGGCCACCGCTGAGGCTATCATACATTGCATCCGCATCAATGCCCGTCTTGCCGAGGATTGCTTCTGCCGCAGCATCATGATGCCCTTCGCTATCAGAACCGTCCTTGGCTCCAGTCCATCCGGCGGAACTACCTGCCGCCACCTTCCCCATCACGATATCGCGCACCGTGCCATCGATGTGGGCAGGGATTTCCTGGATCATGCGGCTTACGCGAAGCCCAGTCTTCTTGACAACATCGCCGGAGTTGTACTCCATCTCGCCAGTAAGAACCTTAAGCAAAGTAGACTTGCCTTCGCCATTACGGCCCACCAGGCAAATACGGTCACCCGCTTCAATGTCAAAGGAAACACCATCCAAGAGCGGAGCAGAACCGCCGAGGCGCAAAAGAATATTCTGTGCGGAAAGTATGGGCATAGCACAAAAATAGCTTTTTTAAAAAAGCACGAGATATTATATTTCAAAACAATGAAACTGGTAAAATTTTTAGCTGCAAGTTTGATGTTCGCGGCCCCTCTGTTTGCCGAGGCGGACACCACCAGCGTATCAGCTAAGGATACCACAAAGCATTTCCAGCGTTTCACCGCACTGCCTGTCCTCGGCTATTCCGAAGAAACCCAGCTACAGTTTGGCGCCATGGGCATCATCTTCTTCAAACCCGAAGTCGAAGGCGGCAAGGTTCCCGAAATAGACATCACCGCCTACGGATCAACCCGCGGACAGTTCCAGTTCATTCTGGAACCCTTCTACTACCTGTATCACGACAAGATTTCAGGCTCCGCCGCGTTCCGCTACCAGAACTGGGTGGCCAGCTATTTTGGCAGAGGCAACAATCCTAACTTCGACAAGTCCGTGATTTTCGACCGCGAAAAATTTTTATTGGAATCCACCCTGGAATCAAGCGTCGGCCTTCCGAAACAACTGAAATACGGCGCTGTGATTCACATTGAGAATTCCGACATCAGTTTCCGCAAAAGTGACGCGCTGGAACTTCCCGACGATCATTCCGGATGGAGAAACGGCGTCGGTTACCAAGCCTCCTTCGACTCCCGCGATAACACCAACTGGAGCAGGCACGGATTTTTGGTGCAGTGGCAGCAGATGTTCTACAACGACAAGCTGGGCGACTTCTCCTTCGACATCGAGAAGTTCGACGTCCGCGGATTCACGGATCTCCACTTTTGGAATATCACCATGGCAACGGCGGTTCTCTGGCAACGAGCTAACGGCGACGTACCCTTTGACATGCTGGCTGGCCCCGACGGAATCAAGCGTTTCCGCGGTGTAGAAAGTCTCTTCTTCAACGACAAGCAATCACTGATCGTGCAGGCGGAACTGAGGAAATTCCTGGGCTGGCGCCTGGCGGGCACCATCTTCTTTGAAGGCGGTAAAGCCGGAGACCATTTCAGCGAACTCATGAGAAACAAGTGGCACCAGGCCATTGGCTTCGGTGGGCAGTTGGCCCTGAACCTGAAGGAGCAACTGTACGCCCGCGGAGAATTTTCCCTGGTAGATTACAAGCATCTGGGACTGACAGTCTACGTCCGACACGCTTTCTAGGTTGCAAGGGACGACGCCCCTTGCGTTTCATATTTTCCTCCCGACAGGACAACATCCAAAGCCCATACTCCAGCAATAAAAAAAAGCAAGCGCGGGCCAGAGACCCACGCTTGCCTTTTGAGATAGAATAAATTCTAGAACTAGTCCTGAATCTTGGTCCAGTTCAGCACACCCTTCTTCATGAGGTAGCAGTAACCGGCTTCGAGAATCACGAGGAAGCCCAACAGGACATAGAGGAGTTCCCAACCGCCGACCAGGAACTGAATGGTCCAGGGGTAGAGGAAGGCAACTTCAAGGTCGAACACCAAGAAGAGCATTGCAACCATGTAGTACTTGACCGGGTAACGTTCGTTGGAAGTACCGGAAACGTGAGCAATACCGCATTCGTAGGAAGTACCCTTGATAGCGGTGTCCTTGATCTTGCCCGGGTGGAGGATCCAGTTAGCGAGGAGCAAGATGGTGGGGACGCAAAGAGCCAAAACGACCAAAATGGTCATAGCAAAAGTAGTGTCGAAAATTTCAACGTTTGTCATAGTGAGGAGAAAGATAGTAAAAAACTTTTTTCTGGTTATGTGAAGATTTGTAAACTATATTTGAATCCATGAAAAAGACCACTACATTATTGGGAATATTGGGTGTGGTAGGGATGTTTTGCGCATGTACGACCGATACAATCTCGGCCCCGGACAGCAACCAGACGTCTCCAAACTCTTCGACCTCCGTTTCTGGCGGAAATAACTCCAGCAACGATCCTTACGTAAAGGACTCCGTTGTTCACGAAACCGTTTACCTTTCCTCTTCCGGCAAGCGTCCCGTGCCCTACTCCAGTGCAGGCGACGATCCTTTCTGCTGGGATGACAAGGATTGCAAACCTGCAACCCCGGCCTCCAGTTCTTCCATCGCAAGCATCGAAATCAACATTTCCTCCGAAGCACAGAATCCTCCGACAGTTAGCGGCAACACCTTGACCGATAACCGTGACGGCAAGAGCTACAAGATTGAAACCATCGGTGGCAAGCTTTGGATGGCTGAAAATCTGAACTTTGAAACCAAGAGTGGCTACTATTGCAAAACCGCAAGCAGCGATGATATGTGTGCCTCCTATGGTGGTTTCTACTCCTATTCCGGCGCTCTGCGTGCCTGCCCCAGCGGTTGGCGTCTCCCCACCCAAGCCGAAGTGGAAGCCCTCGATAAGAATGTCAAACATGAATGGTGGCAGGTCGGTGGACGATTCAAGCTGGCAGACGGTGAAGCAACCGACTACGGTCTTGAAGACGAACAGGGCTACATCTGGATTGAAGCAAACGACGAATACAGTTCCTTCCGAATCAAGAACTACAACGAAGACAGTCCTCACGAATTACAGTCTGGCTCCACCGGTGAACGCGCCTACAACGTCCGCTGCATCTCCGACCAGTAATCGCACCTACAATCTTTAACCGAAAGCCTCCCCCTACCGGGAGGTTTTCTTTTTATGCAAGAAACCTCGCCGCTTATGCGACGAGGTCCTTTTTTCAATTTCTTTGGATTGACTACAACTTATCGAAACTGGTGCGGTTCATGCCTTCGTCCAAAAGGAGCGAAAGGTTCTTGAGATCCTGTTCCATGGTATCGTAGTAAATCTTTGCACGGCGAAGCTGCTTGCGCAGTTCGAAAATCTCGGACGTAAGCTCAACGGCCAGCAAGGCCAGTCGCTTACGGTTTTCCATCTGGAACTTTGCCGAGCGATCAAACCGCTGGTCAATAAATTCGCTGATTTCCTTCAGTTCCGCATCGGGCAAGTCCGTGCGAATTTGAATGCTTTCCTGAGCGACAACTACGCTTACAGATCTGAGACTTTCGTTTTCAGCCATTACTTACTTCCTACGCCGAATGGATCTTCGTCCAGCAGCCAGTTCAATCTAAAAAAACTTGTCTGCGAGCCCTCCTTGTTGCTCGCAGAGTTTTCGGTCTTCTTTTCGCTTGCCGGATGGACTTCAATGGTAGGAAGTTCCTCTTCGGCAGATTCCTGTGCAACATCTTCTGCGGCAGTTTCTTCAACCACATCGTCCACCATATCTTCGGAAAGTTCTTCCTGTTCAATGGGAAGGTCGGTACCGAGTTCGTTTTCGATAGTGGAAACCAGCTGCTGGAACTTTTCCTGGGCTTCGTCGATTTCATCGGCCTGTGCCTGGAGCAATTCGTTCTTTTCAGCGATAATTGCGTTAAGTTCTTCGATCTTCTGGTTGGTGCCGTTAAGCTGTTCGGTCAAGTTGGCAATGGTCACCAGCTTGTCGTTGATCTGCTGGTTAAGAGAGCCTACCTGAGAATTCAAGGTGTCCAGCTGAGAAGAGAATTCCTGGAACTTGCCTTCGTCATCTTGAATACGAGCTTCGCATTCCTGGATCTTCTTGTCGCAAGCATCAAGCTTTGCAGCATCTTCCTGGATACGGGCCTGGTATTCCTGGAGTCGATTTGCACTTTCCTGGAGGAGGCCTGCGCTCTGCTGGAGCTTATTGTCCTTTTCCTGGACCTTGCAGTTCAAAAGTTCAATCTGAGCCTTGAGATCATCCACAGCCTTATTCTTTTCGGACATCTTTTCGTTAAGGCCGGCGATTTCAATTTCCTTGACGTTCAAGGACTGAGTCTGTGCAATAGCTTCGTTTTCGCGAGCGTTAAGAGCAGCCTTGTAATCAACGATGCTTGCGTTAGCCTTTTCCAGAAGCATGGCCTTGTCCTGGAAGGAAGCCTGGGAAGCAGACAGCTGCTGTTTGAGTTTCGCATTTTCTTCTTTAAGGGCGCGAACTGTTCCCAGAACTCCTTCGATCTTCTGGGAAAGTACATTTACCTTTTCAAAATTCATCTTTGCTCCGTAAGTTGAATATCTATGGATAATTTACTTCTACAAAATAATTAAAAAATTATCAGGGCAACGATAAAAAATTTTTAAATTCAGTCTATTATGATTTCCGTCAATGAACACATCCAGAGGCGACTCTCGGAGCTTCCCGACCACCCCGGCGTCTACATCATGAAAAACGCCGCGGGCAAGATCATCTATATCGGGAAAGCCAAGGTTCTGAAGAACCGCGTGCGTAGCTACTTTGACGGAAGCGAACATAACGGCCACCGCGCAGCAACCCTGATGTTGCCTTATATTCGCGACATCGAGTGGATCATTACCGAGACGGAAGAAGAGGCTTTGATTCTGGAAGCCAACCTTATCCGAAAGCACACCCCGAAATACAATGTGCTCCTGAAGGACGACAAGCATTTTCCATACTTGGCATTTTCCGTGCGTGACCCGTTCCCCAGGCTTTTTATCACCAGGTCTGTCCGCAAGGATAATTGCCAGTATTATGGCCCCTATATGGGCACCCGAACTACAGACAAGCTAATCGACCTGGCCGCCCGACTTTTCGGCATCCGCGAATGCACCATGGACTTGCCGGCACGTTCACCCCAGCGCCCATGCTTGAACTACCATATCGGTCGTTGCAGGGCTCCCTGCGCAGGGCTTATCAGCCGTGAGGACTACTACAAGGACGTGATGCAGGCAAGGCTCCTCCTAGAAGGCAAGCGAGATGACCTTCAGGAAATTTGGACTCGCGAAATGAACGAGGCTGCAGCCAACCTGGATTTTGAAACCGCCGCCAAAAAACGCGACGCCATCCAGGCTCTGCAATCCACAGGGGTCCACGCCAAGACGGACACTTCCGATCCCAACTTGTCCCTGGATATCGTGACCCTCCGCCGCAACGGAACCCTGGCCGCCGCCGTGATTCTGGAATACCGCGAAGGTGTGCTGACAGGTCGCAGGCACTACCGCCTGGAATGCGAATTGGAAGATGACGAAACCGAAATCTTCCGCCAGATGATTCTAAACTGGTACATGGATCAGGACTTTGTCCCGAAGGAAATTGCCACCGACATCCCGCTGCCCGAAGACGCAGAATCCTTGCAAGCGGCGCTTACAGAAAAGGCCGGACGCAAGGTATTCTTCAACATTCCCCAACGTGGTGAAAAATTAGGCTTCCTGAAATTAGCAGGCGCCAACGCCGACATGATCCTTGTGGAAATGCGTGCGGAAGTCCAGAAGTACAGCGAAATCGACCAGAGCGTTTTCGAACTGCAGAAGGTTCTCGGCCTAAAGAAGACTCCCTTCCGCATCGAGTGCGTGGATATTTCACACCTCAGCGGCACCAACACCGTGGCAAGCCTCGTGGCCTTCAAGAACGGAAAGCCCGACAAAGCCAATTATCGCAAGTTCATCATCAAGACCGTGGAAGGCGTGGACGACTTCGCCAGCATGCGCGAAGTCATGACCCGCCGTATCCGCCGTCTGGAAGAAGAAGGCACCCCTATGCCGGACCTTTGGGTTTGCGACGGTGGTAAAGGCCAGGTGGACGCCACCATGCAGATTCTAAAAGAGCTGGGTCACGACAAGGACCTCCCCCTCATCGGTCTCGCCAAGCGCCTGGAAGAAATTGTGTTCCCCGACGAACGCAAAAGCATTGTGCTGCACCGTACCAACCCGGCCCTGAAACTTTTGCAGAACGCCCGTGACGAAGCCCACCGCTTTGCCATTACCTACCAGCGCAGCAAGCGCAAGAAAGACCTGGAAGTGGAATGGCTGAAGCAACCCGGCGTAGGTCACGAAACCCGCATCAAAGTTCTCAGCAAGTACAAGAGCGCCGAAGCCTTCATGGCAGCCCCCTTGGAAGACATCGAAATCCTCCTGGGAAAGGTTCGCGGCAACAAGCTCCGCGAACAGGTGGCTCAGTACTGCGCCGACTTCATCACCCCCTTTAAGGACGAGCCCGACGAAATCAGAGAAGACTGGGAAAACAACGAAAACCCGTAAATTTCGTCAAAACCCGCAAAAAAGATACGGATAACACAGTCCGGACTTCATTACAATTTGGATTACAAATATTTTCATTCCGCTGCTTGTCTGGCGACGCCTTATTAGGTATATTAAGTCTAGGCATCCCACGGATCAACGCCCGATCTAACAGTATTATTAAAGCTCGTTGCTCTTGTGATACAGTTTAGGCGCGCCATCGGCCAAGCGGCTTCGGGCCAGCTCCGATTATAGTACGCAGCGCGAAAAACGAATTTCCGAGGCACTGCTATCTTTTTATAAAAAGTAGCTTCGAGTGTTTTGCCGTGAATGGATGCCACACCTTTAAAAAAAGACCCACCCGCATTACATTTGCCGGTGGGTTCTTTTTTAAGCTTTTCTACTTTCGCGACTTTACCTTTTTCCAATTCTCGAAGTCCGGTTTCGTGGGAACGGATGAATCCAGCTGGTGGGAGCACTTGTAGGTTTCGCCTTCAAATTCCACGACGGTGGTATCCTTGTTGCCCCACTTCAAGGAATCAAAGACGCAGGCACCGATTTCCCTTTCCAGATCCGTAAAGGGACGAAGGATATTGTGCGCATAAGTATCATATCCCCCATCATCACGTCTCCACGAAGCTCGTCCATACCCCGCGCAAACCAGGCTATCTTTGTAGAATACGGAAGTGGAATCTTCAATGACAAAAGTTTCCCCGCTACGGGATTCCTTGGGAATTCCGTAAGTAGCTTCCTGGACATTCCTTAAATAATCAAGTCCATCATCCACATCCATGTACCAGGAATCCATACGTTTAACCAAGGACACCCATTCCTTTGTAATATAATCCGCCGATTTTACACGGTCTCTAAAGTTCTTCCACGATCCTGTCGAAAAATCACTCCGAAATCTTTCAACATTCTCTACGAATTCCAAATCTGTTTTTCCGTACATGAATAGAAAATACGGAAAAAATTCCACAAGATTATTTTTTAGGTAACCACCCATACTTGTCTTAAACTTTTCGGAGACATTTATCACATAAGGCATCTCATCTGGGTTGTTATACACAGAAAGGATTTCAAACAAAGCCCTCTTTTTGGCCGCATCAAAAGGAAGACCTTCCTTCATCAGTTGCATAACACGGGGAACCTCTAAGTGAGAGAACAACCTCAAATCAGCAGGATCGTCACCAAGCCCAACATCAAGAAGATCTATTATCGATTCAAATTCAATATCAACGGTTCCGGAATCAAGATTTGACCACTCTGCCTTAATAACAAACTGGACATACCTGTTCTTGTAATTACGCTTTTCTATTTCGTATTTCCCTTTGACCTCCAACTCCGTACACTGATTGAAATTTGAATCCAGTTCAAAAGCTTTTATTTCCTTAACATAAACTTTCGACGGGAACAATAGTTTTCCATTTAAAGTTCTACCATTCAATCGCCACTGGACAGCATATTCAGACTCATCACTAGCATATTGAATATTTGCAGAATCATCACCAGAGCAACCCCACAAAAAGGATATCACAAACAGCCAAAGAATTTTTTTCATCGTCACCACGCCGGTTTAATAGAAGAAGCACATTGTTCAAAGGACTGTTGTCCCAATTCAATATCCCAGGAGAGCGTGGCTACATCATTATTTATGTCAAGATGAAAATGATGCTCTACAATTTTTTCATCTTGATACTTGTCATCCATGCCAATCTTCCCTTTGAACTTTGACAGAACAAAATCTGAGGGAGAAATCACTTCTACATAGGAATAACTTTCATTGTGTATCACTATTTGATCTGCCGTAGAACACTCATTGGTATGGCATCCATATAAATCCAAATACATCCGTGCTTTTTCGCCGCCGTAGCTAACAATAAAACTTAGCAAGCCTGGACGGTACATATCTTGCACACTAATTGCAGGATCATCAACTTCTTCCAGATTCAACGAATCTAAATATGCGAAATGTGTCTCCCCAACAATATCGGTATAGTAATCGGTGACATTCCCACACGAATCACTGCAGCTCGCAAGCTGCAGCGCAACAAACGCGACCGCCAATAACCCACCAAATCTTTTAATCATAACTTGGAAGAAAATACAAAAATATTCTCGTTCTGGATTATCTGCACAACATATTGGCCCTTGGGCAATGAGATATTGGACTTGTAGATTTTTTAATAGAGGGCTTTTCGCAAGCCAATCCAAAAAATTCGCTCCTTTTCCACCATTCCCATTTCAAAGAACTATATTTGACATATACGCTGCGGTTCTTTGCAGCTCCGAAGGGAATTACACTGGTTAGGATATGGTAAAGCAAATTTCAGCTATTTTTGGCATCGCTTTTTTGATTGCTGCTTGCGAAACAAAAACTTCTGAGCCCGAAATTGAAGTCCATGTTGAACACGGCGAATTCACGGATTCTCGCGATGGACAAACCTACAAGACGGTAACCATTGAATCCCAGACATGGATGGCAGAGAATCTGAATTATAAAACTGACAAGAGTTTTTGCTATAACAACGTCACCGATTCTTGCAACATATACGGACGATTGTATTCGGAATACCGTTTCAACAACGCTTACATTGAGCTTTGCCCAGAAGGATGGCACACCCCCAACAGAGAAGAATGGATTATTCTATTTGAAACTGTAGGGGGTACGGAAACGGCAGGAATCAAGCTGCATTCCAGTGATAGATGGATGTACAGCTGGGACATCGGAGAAAACAAGTATGGTTTTTCCATCCTGCCCGCAGGAGAAAAGTGCAGTAATTTCGACGGCATTAATGAATGGGCAACATTTTGGGTAAGAGACAACTCAACGATTTATAATCAAGTCAACATCTCAGGAAAATATCCTTATTTTGAGAATACTGACTATGATTGCGCATTCTCCATCCGTTGTATAAAAGACTAATACCCCGAATCATTTCAGGTTAGGATATGTTAAAACAAATATTGGCATTACTCAGTATCACAGTTTTTTTTGTAGCCTGTGATTTCGGGACATCAGAGTCAGATGACAAGCTCCATGTTGTACATGGGGAGTTCGTAGATTCTCGTGATGGACAAACCTACAAGACGGTAACCATCGAATCCCAGACATGGATGGCAGAGAATCTAAACTACAAAACTGATTCCAGTTTATGCTACAACGATTCCATAGAAAACTGCGAAATATATGGCCGGCTCTATAACAGAAACGAAGCACTATCTGCTTGTCCTAAAGGATGGCGCCTTTCAGACTATAGCGATTGGAACACCCTCGAAAACGTAATAAACAACGACTACGCCCGCAAACTCAGAGCATCTTCTGGCTGGGCAATTGAAAGAGTCAATGGCTCAGACGCCTATGGGTTTAACGTTTTGCCCGGCGGCGAATGCCGTGATGGACATTGCTATTACAAGGGGTACTTCGCAAAATTTTGGATCAACAAAGGGCTACCTATCGAGAGACCGGAAGGAACTGATTACGAAACATATGAAGGTCCTTACGGAGCAAGACAAATATCTGTTAGCGGCGAAGAAGAACTTAGCTTGTACTGGGGATACAAAACAACAGCATGTTCCGTTCGATGCATTAAGGAATAAAAAGCAAGGCCGCGACGAAATCGCGATCTTCTTCAGGCTGGATTATCTCCAAAAAGAAAACCGCCGCGAAACTAATCTTCGCAGCAGCTCTTGATCAGAAGAATCTGGGCAGGCACATACACCGGCCAGACCAAGCCATCGGCAATGGCGGAAATCAATTCCATCACAGAGTGGTCATCGCTAGTGGCGAGAGCAAAACCCACCAGGGCGTCGCCAATGAAGAACACGATCATGCCGATTTTCATAAGCTTGGCCTTATGTGCAGAGAAGTATCCTACAGCACCAGCCTTGCAAGCAACAATCAAGGAACAAATGAGGAATGCTGCGTAACCGCCAATCACAAAAAGAATCTGCGGAACAAGGCCTACAAAATAGGCAATTGCCAGTACAGCAAGAACAACCACAGGCACAATCAAAATCTTGGGGAAGTGAGTATCAGTATCGCTTGTGCGGGTGTGTCTGTAAGTAAGGGCAGACTGGAAGAACATAAAGCAGGTGATACCCAGAATGGACGGGGCAATGGGGAAATCCTGAACAAACATGCCCAGCAATCTAAAGCAGACATCGGCCAGGGCAGAGCAGGTAAAGGCAATCTTCAGCCATTTGCCGTCACGAGGGCAGCAAGCAAAGCGGCTTGCATAAAAAGCCAGCACGGTGAGCAAGAAAGAGCTCAGGAACTTGGTGTAGTTCTGATAAGTGTGCGCATCCTGCAGGCAACTTTCGACAGCGCCGCAATGGAAAAGGTCTACCCAGTCCTTAATGAAATAGGTGGTAAAGACGATTGCAATCGCGATCAACAAAAATCTGGATACGTTATTTTTCATGAGCATGGGGCGTAATTTAGCAAAACGCCTCTTGTATATAAAGCGAATTTACATAAAAGATTTTTTACCCTATTTTAGATAAAAGTTTGTTTACCTTATTAGCAATTACTAAACTGTAAAAGCCTTTTGGTCAAAAGATGTTCTTAACAGTCAGCCCGCAAAGGTTTTTATTTAGCAAAAATCAAATGAGGACCTTTACGGCCACGAACTATACGGCCATTCACATAGAAAACGCGACCATCATTACGCATGCGATGCACTGCACGGGCGTTTTCAAGGCGGCGAGACGCAATGGCCATGGTAGAATCCGCAGAACTACTTGAGCCAACAAAGCTGCTAGACGAAGTCGGATTAACAGTTTCACTGCTGGAGGAACTACTTGTTACGACTGGTCCCACAGGGGCTTTGTATTCATAAGCACCCAAGTCGGGAGCCTTGCCTTCGTAAGGCAATTTTACGTTGACACCCTTGTCGATAAACTGACTCTTGGGAGAAAGTTTCAGGAAATCGATATCGGGCAGGCTACCGTCAGCCTTGCGGGGGCCGAAAGCGCCGCCAAGAGGTTCCAGAGGTTTTCCTGTCACCGTCATGCTGGGATCATCGACGCTGACAAAATCTGCATTGGTCGCCGTCAAGTTCAAGTTCCAGGTGTAGTATTCGCCGGCAGCATAATCCCCGCCGATGTAAGAAGTCTTGTTGGGATAGGCGATGTTATTCTTCATGACGTGAGCCTTGGCTCCCTTCAATACAACGCCATCGGTACGGTTACCCGCAGCGTCCCAGGTACTCGCCCACATGTTGAAGGCGGAACCGTTCATGTAAGCTGTATTATTCAGCCAGTCGTTGCCACCGCTACTGTGGTTGGCGTAAAAACCAGAGGCCTTGTTCTTCCAGGCCACGCAATTTCTGATGGTGTGACGAACGCCAGTCTTGCTGCTGCCCGCCTTAAACCCGTTTCCGTTTCCATCCTTAGGCTTGCCAGTGCCGTAATTGCTGTAGCCGTGACCCATGGCCCAGCTGTTTTCAATCACAACAGGAAATTCCTGGCTAATGAAATCCCAGCCATCGTCACTGTTCCACCAGGCGCGACATCCGATAAACTTCGTCGTATCGCCGCCACTCTGGTAATGAACGCCAAAGCCATCTGCATTCTGCCCGTCACCTTGACGTCCATTAGGGTCGTAGTTGTCATGACTATCGCAGTTCAGGAACAGATGGCCGCCGCCACTTCCCGAGCCTTTTTCATTCACGAAAAATCCGGATCCGCCGTGATGATGACTGTTGATCAATTCCAGAAAGATGTGCTTACTGCGGGAAACGTACACGCCCACGTTGGATTCACCCTTCATGGGAACGTTCTTGAATTCAAGCCCCTTCAAGTGAAGATACTGAGCCTGAATCAAGACGCCATTGGTATAGCGTACGTTATTGGTTCCGTTGGCAATGGGCATCTTGCTAAAGTCGAACACAGGAACCTCGCCAGGATAAGCCAAATAATGAATGCGGTTATTATCGCTAGCACCACTCTTAGTCAAGTGAATGCCAGCAAACATATTGTCGTTCTTCACATAGGTTGTATCCGTATGCATGTAGGTGCCGCCGCGAACCCAAACAGTATCACCAGCTACGACCTTTGAATTAGCCTTTTTCAAGGATGCGAAAGGCTTTTCCTTGGAACCCACATTGGCATCATTTCCATTAGGAGCCACATAGTAAACGGAAGCCATGACAGACTGGGACAAAAGTGCAATAGTCACAGCAAACAAACTCATCTTTAAATTCAACTTAGCCATATATTCTCTCATGAAATTTTTAAAAAAAAGCGTAAGCCGCCTCCGAAATTTTCGAATTAGACTTACGCTCCTGTTTGGTTTTGGATGTAGAAAAGTTACTTGTTATAGATTTTAATTCTAGAAGCGCGGCTTTGCAGATTGCTGGCGGAACGGCCGTTCACAAAGAAACTACGGTTATTTTCGCGCTGACGCAAGAGCTCGCGAGCCCTCTGAATACTGCGATTAGCGATTGCAGCGGTGGTAGAATCCTTTTCGCCTGCAGGCGGAACCACAACAGGATCGATGGATTCCACTACAAACTGGATCTTGTCGATATTTGGGCCGCCATCTGCTGTAGTAGAAGTGAAGGTAATGTTGCTGACGCCAGCAGGCATCTTGAGAACCACATCCTTGCTCTTCCAACTGGTCCATTCGGAGGTAGATTCAAAATCCTGGGACTTCACCTGAACTTCGCCATTGACAGCAATACTTACAGGGCGATTGACAGTAGAACCGTTGGCGAAAACGATGCGAACCTTCTGTTCACCTTCACTGGGAAGGCACACGGGAATGGTCACGGAAGAACCTACGACGTTATCCAGGTTGGCGTAACCCTTGCCGGAGAAGCCTGCGTGCTTATCTTCAAAGATTGTGTTACTGAAAACTGCATTTTCTACTTCGTAGTTCAAGGAGTCCTTGCCTACGAACTTGAAGTTTGCCCCCAGATTCACTTCCTTGTTGAGAGAAGTCACCGTGTAATCCTTGGCGGTGCCAGAGTTATCCCCAGTCCAGCCTGTGAATTCCCAACCTTCCAGCGGGACGGCGGTAAAAGTCACCTTGGAGCCTTCTGCGATTTCGGCACCTTCAATGCTCTGGGCAATTGTACCACCAGCTGCTGCAGCAGTCTTCACGGCAATCTTCTTAATTGCCTTTCCACCAACCCAATCAGGAAGCGTTGCGTTGTACTGCTTTGCGATTGCAGCCAGTTCATCAAGGCGAGCGTTAGCGGTGTACCTCTGACCATCGCGATCGAACATAGGCTTGTTGCTGTAGCGGGTCGGTTCCCAAACAAAAGTACCCCATCCTAAGTCCCCAAAGTCATTCATAATGCCGTTAATCAGCTTAGTACGATCGGCGGTATATTCGCAGCTCAACACAGGCTTTTTCTTCTTGGTCACAAGGCCGAACATGTCGCGCCAATCCTGGCCATTGTTGGTGGTACCATAAGTGGAACCGCAAATGGCATCGTAATCGATGTTGGCGTCAATCTTGCTGTACCAACCTTCAAAACCGCCATCAGGACGGGGGCGACCATGCTGCATCACGATCTTGATGGAGGGATCGATATCGCGGACAGCCTTTACGCCGGAGTTGATGATGTTTGCAAATTCAGCAGTCTTGTTGATAGAAACGCCAGAAACTGCGGAGTTGATTTCATTACCCACCTGAACCATGTCGGGGCGAAGGCCTGCCTTCATCAAGGCGTTCATGGTGGTCTTCACATGGTCATAAGCCAGCTTACCCATTTCGGCATTAGACTTTCCGCTCCAGGATGCAGGCACATACTGCTTGCCGATGGAAGCCCAGGTGTCGCTCATGTGGAAATCCAGGAAGAAGCCCATGTTGTGAGCCTTAATACGCTTGGCGAGAGCAATGGTATGGTCCAGGTCGCACCAGCAAACCTTGGAATTTGCACCGGAATAACTTTCCGTGGCGTAGCCAACGCAAGAATTCACGAAGGTACGAACACGAATGAAGTTGATACCGTGATCTTGAAGGATGTCAAACAGATCCTGTTGCTTGCCATCGTGATAATACTTTGCACCCAGGGATTCATCTTCCAGAACCCAGGAAACATCCACGCCCACAATGTAGGGGCGAGCCATGGCGGCGGCGGCAATTACACCCATAGCAATTGCAGCTTTCTTAAAAGTATTCATGAAATTGAACTTCATAACTTACTCCTTTTTATCCAATCATCCCTATCCAAGCGTTCAAAGGTCCCTAATCCAAAGCGCCTAGACTTTTTATTTTTTTTATTGTACTATAATATGTACTACAACTTTATAGAAACAAATATAATCACTTTTACTACAAAGTGTACTATAAAAATTCAAAATTTTTTAGTACATGCAAAAAAGCCCCCTTTTCAGGGGGTAATTCCGCGTTTTTCATCAAAATCGGCAATTCTGAATTTTTTATTTCATTGCCTGCTTCTGCAGAGCATAGAAAAGTCGCATCCAGTTTTCACTCTGGGAACCGTCGAAGAAGAAAATTTCGTCCAGACCGCCCACCAAATTAGGTTCATCACCGCCAATGGCAGGATTGGTGCAAGTGGAGAAATCGCCTCCATTTTCAAACTGGTCCTTGCTGAGGGGCACACCATCCACATAGGTAAAGACACTGTCCCCACGGATGGTGAAGGAATAGTTGTGCCAGGTTCCATCCAGAATCCGTGCAGTACCATAAGTGGAATTATAAACGCCTTCCCCATCGTGGCGGGCGTCAATACGCAGGTTTACTGCAGCCTGATTACCACGCTGCTGCAGGATGAAGGCTACACTGTCCTTCTTCGCAGAGAGAATGCGAGTATAACTGGTTCCCGGTGTAGCCTGGGAAGCGCTATCAGCCTTGATCCAGATGGATGCGGACATCTGCGTTCCGTTATTGGTGAAGGGTTCAAAGCCTTCAATCATCTTCCAGGAATCCGTAGAATCCAGCCAGAGGGCGTTTCCGAGGATTCCCTCATTCTTAGAGCCCGTCAAGCTGTCAAATGATTCCGTATGGCGCGAAAGCACTACGGCGGTGTCGCCTACAGGCTTACCCCAATCATCGTAATAGCAGTTGTTCAACAAGTCAAATGAGAGAGTTCCACTTTCCGAGAAGACAACTTCCTTTAGGCTGCCCCAGTACAGCAGGGAATCCCCTTCGCTCTTTTGTAGAGGGATTACGCGACCTAGCGCATCCACAAGGCAGGCCTTCGTGGCAGGCTTTTCCAGACGGATGGGCAGAGGCATATCCTTGAAGGGTTCATCTGCAGAAGATAGATCTTCAAAGCCTTCCGGAAGCGAAATGGTCAATGGAATCACTTTTGCATTGGCAATACTATCAGCATGAATAAAGGTTGTTTCTCCATCTTTCAATGCGAAGTCCGACCAGAAAAAGCCTTCGTCAGTAATGTCGACTAACCAATGGGAGCCGCCGGGAATTTCAGGCAGATGGTCCACCTTAACTAACCCATTTGCCACAGCAGCAGAATCCAGAACGTGGTTGATGACACTCAGGGTGGAATAGATGGTGTCATTCTTTAAGGATCTTGCGACAGGCACTGAAACTTTTATAGTGTCACCAATTTTACGGTCAAGAGGTCTCAAGTCAAAGTAGGCACTGGCCTTGCCCGCCGTGATTTCCCCATAGGAGGTTTCGACGCACTTGGCTCCTGTGGAATCCACATAATAGGCCGCACAGTCACCAAGTTCAAAGTGGATGTAGACGGTTCTTTCATCACCATCTCCATTGGAAACGACTGCGGAATCACAAATTCGGCCGCCAGCCATTTTCCATTCAAAATCCAGTATTCCCACAGCGTATTCAACGGAGTCCCGATGGAGACCAAATTCTCCATCGTAGATGATCAGGGAATCATTCCTGAATTCTTCATACTTGCATTTCAATGAAATGTTCATGTCGAAGGTTTTTGCGTCAAAAAACACATGTTCAATTTTCTTTTCGTTGGAGTCTACAGGATAGTCACTACTATGGAGTTTGATGGTCTGACTTACGATGAGATTGGTGATGCCCTTATCGCCGATGCGATAGGTTTCGCCCTCTTCGGCGTTTAGGTCAATGGCGATAGAACGTACGTCACCCTTTACCGGCAAGATGGTCAGGGAGTCATAATCTTGAGCAGGTACGCTATCCATGGAAACATGGCCCGCAGCGATGTTCGATTCGCTTACAACCTTTTCCAAATAGGCGGTTGATGTGAAAACTGTGTCGCCCACGGTATCACGCTCCGTGCGGGAAAGCTGCAAGGTATCCCCTTCGGAGATTTCAAAGTCCGCAACGGAAATCATGACGCGTGCCACGCCATGACCTGTATTGGTTTCAATTAACACCTTGTTTCCGGTGTTGGTTTCAATAAGAATGCCTGCGACACCGCTGTCACTACTGCAGGCGGCAAACAGCATTGTCATAAATAGCAGAAACGCCGTCAATACGAATTTCAAATTTTTCATACCCAACCTCAAACTTTACTTCTTCAAGTTGCTGAAAACGTGAAGATTGATATGTTCCACTTCGGTGGGAGTGTCCGTATCGGCGGCCACGATTTTGCGAACCACATCCTTGAACTTTTCGGCGGCGGCCTCCACCTTCTTGCGGCCCTTTGCAGAAACGCTAAAAGTAAAGGTGGTCATATCGCGGGATTCCTTGCCTTCGGAATCCAAGGCCTGCTTGGAGAGTTCCAGGCACTGCTTCTGATACTGGAGAACCATCTGGCTTTTGCACTGCTGTACAGTAGCCATGCTTTCCTTGGTAGGTTTCCAGAATCCCTGATCGTTACGGCGGATCAGTTCCATCTTCTGCATCAAGGCGAGACTTGCCTGGATTTTCTTTTCGCTCACCGGCGGGAAAATTTTTTCAGAAAGTTCACTTACGTCGTCGGACACATCCAGAATTTCGAGGATTGCGTAGATGGTGCTGTTGTACCAGTTGGCAAAGAACTCGTAGCTGTCGGGATTGACGATAGCCTGGGGATTCTTGTTCAGACGCATCATTTCAGCGAAGGCGGCATCCCGGACTTCGGCGGTCTTGCCCTGGTCAAAATTAACCATGGCCTCAAAATATTTTGCCTCGTTTCCCTTGAGCCCAATAACATCTACAAAGCGGCCCAGCATGGTGTCGGTCACCTTTTTGCCCTGAACTACATCATTAAAATAGCTGCGGGTATTGGGGAGGCCCAGCAGGTTGCAAAATTCCGTACGGCTAAAATTTGGTTCCGCCGCCTGACGGCGTTCCTGATACTCAGCAAGAAACTTACGGAACTTGGTAAATTCAAAAATATTTGCGTACATAGGCAATAAATCCGTTAAATTTTCACAACCATAATATAGTACATAAAGTAGTAAATTCACACCATTTTTCTAAAAAATCATAGTACAAGTTATAGTTAATCACATTTTTACCTATTCCAAAGTAATTAATACACAATTATCAACAACTTTTTCACTTTTTTCTTGAAAGCACCCATTGATTTATAGTACAATTTGTAGTACATTATGTAGTACAATAAACATGACCCTGGTTAGGTCGAAGAAAAAGGGATGTTTGGAAATGATCAACGAATCAAAAAATTCTAAAAGTGATTTAGCAGTCAAGGCTGGAATTTTCCTCGCCGCATTTGGTTTAATCGCAGCCTTTTCCAGCACACATGCTGCAGATAGCTACAAATTTGACTTTGGTGATGGTCCCGTTGCCGCGGGTTATACCCAGATTAAGTCCAACACCAAATTCGACGCTACCAAGGGCTACGGTTTTGAATCGGGAACCATCAGCTCCGTAGACCGCCTTTGGGATGACGACCTGAAAACAGACTTTCTCACCTCCAAGGGAGACATGATTTTCTCTGTGGTTCTTCCCCAGGGTAACTACGAAGTGTCCTTCACTTTTGGCGATGGCGAAAATGAAAGCGAGACCACCGTCTGGGCTGAAAATCGCAAGCTCATGTTTGACCGCGTCACCACTGCCGGCGGCGTCTTTAGCACACAGAGCGTTTCCCTTCGCCGTATGGAAACCAAGAGCATCGATGGCTCCGTTACCATGAGCATCAAGGACCGCGAAAAGGATTACAGAACTTGGGACAACAAGCTGACCTTTATCATCAGCGGCAAGGCTCCCGCTGTGGCAGGCATTGAAATCAAGCCCAAGAACGACGTGACTACCTTGTGGCTCTGCGGAAATTCCACCGTAGTGGACCAGCTGACAGCTCCTTGGGCGGGTTGGGGACAGATGTCCCCGGGATTTTTCAAATCCAGCCTTGCCGTCGCCAACTACGCGGAATCCGGCCTTACCGCCAGCGGCTTTTATAGTATGAAGCGTTTGGCAAAGATTCTCGCCGAAGTCAAGAAAGGCGATTATGTGACGGTGCAGTTCGCCCATAACGACCAGAAGAACGCCACCGACGTGGCTAACTACGAAACGACCCTGACCAAGTATGCTAACGAAATCAAGGCCAAGGGTGCCATCCCCCTGTTCGTTACATCCACCGCACGCCAGGGCGAACTGGACCCGAAAACAAGCGTGGGCGGCCTTCCCGAAAAAATGCGCGCCCTTGGTCAAAAGCTTGGCGTTACCGTTCTGGATTTGAATCAGCATTCCATTAACCTGCAGAATGCCCTAGGCAACAACAAGGAAAAGCTGTACATGTACACCGCCAGCGACAAGACTCATTTCTGCGAATACGGCGCGTACGAATTGGCCCGCGCCATCCTGGAAGAAATGAAGACCAAGGTTCCTGATCTGGCAAAGCACCTACGCGATAACCACGTTGCATTTGATTCCAAGAAGCCCGACGCTCTGGACATTCTGACTCAGGCAAAGGCTCCCATCACCGAAGGCGGCCTCATTCAGGTTCCCGAAGAACCGGAATCTTCCAGCTCGGGAGAAGCACCCGCAGAATCCTCTAGCAGCAAGGGCGGCGAATCCACCGAGGGAACAACTTCCGCAGAACTTCCCGCAAATGCCGTCATCGGCATTCAGGGCGACCAGTTTGCTTCAGCTGACGGCGTCAAGGAAACCACAAACACAGGCTACACCGGCGAAGGTTACCTAAACATCGATAACGGTGCAGGAACCCGCGCCACTTACAAACTGGAAAAGGATTCAACCCGCGGCGACACTGTATATATTCGCTTTGCCAACGGCTCAGATGCAAACCGCGACATGATCGTCAACGGCATCGAAGTTGAATTTCCGCCTACCGGCAGCTGGACCAATTGGAAAATCGTAAGCGTTCCTCTGAACCTCAGCAATTCCGTAAGGCTTGAAATGGAATCTCTGGCAGAAAAGGGCGGTCCCAATATTGACTGGATCGGATGGAGCGTAAATCATTCGGCAGACTCCTCGGCCGAACCCCAAGCCATCTCCCAGAACATCACCGGCGCCGCAGCAAAGTTTAGCGCACACTTCTCCGGAAACAGCATCTTTCTAAACAATGCTCCCAATGGTTCCTATACAATCAGCATTTTTGATATGCAGGGCAACAAAGTCAAAAGCATTCAAAATGCCCAGGGCAATGAATTCAACGTCCAGCTGAATCACGGAACTTATATCATTCGCATTTCACAGGACAATCGCATCTTTGAAATGACAAGAATCATTAAACGATAAATCAAAAAATGAGGAAAAATTGGGTATGAATATCACAAGAAAATCAATCGCAGCATTGGCCACCATGATGGCCTTCGGCTTGGCCACCGACGCCGTAGCCGCAAGAAAGTTTGAATATCTGGATCGCGGCGTTGTCGCTGTCCGACAGAACAACACCAACGCCTTGGTAACCTGGCGCAGTCTGGCCAGCGACGAAGACAATCTCGGCTTTAATGTCTACCGCGTCACCGGCAAGGACACCGTAAAACTCACAAGCGCACCCGTCACCAAGGGCACCAACTTCGTAGATGGCAAGGCCGACTTTTCCAAAGCAAACACCTACTTCGTAAAGAAAGTGCTGAACGGCAAGGAACTGGAAACCAAGGGCAGCTACACCATGCCCGCCAACAAGGGCGTCGGCCCTTACGTCACCGTTCCTATCAAAGCTGGGACTGCCGTTCATTTTGTTTGGGTCGGCGACCTGGATGGAGACGGCGCTTACGACTATCTTCTGGACCGCCCTACCGATGACGAGCAGAAACTGGAAGCCTACAGCAGCACCGGAAAATATTTGTGGACTCTGAATCTGGGCCCCAATAGCGCCAACAAGAACAACATTACTCCGGGCGCGTCTACTCTAGACGTTGGCATGTGGGATGGCGCCACCGTCTACGATATTGATTCCGACGGATACGCCGAAGTCATCGTCCGCATCGCCGATGGCGTTACCTTTGGCGACGGCAAGAAATTTTCTCTCAGCGGTACAAACGCCCAGGTCGTCGCAGTCCTGGACGGACGTACCGGCGCCCTTAAGGCGACCGCACCTGTTCCCAATGATTACATCAAGATTGGCCCCATGGCCGCCATGATGGAAATCGGCTACCTAGACGGAGTGAACCCCAGTGTAGTTTGCTGGTTCAAGAACCGCAACGCAGACAAGAGTTTTAATAGCCTGATGGTCGCCTACGGTTATCAGGGCGGAAAGTTCGTTCAGCGCTGGAAATATGACGCAGGCAAGCAGGGCGGCGGCGCAGAAGCCCACCAGATCCGCATTGCCGACGTGGATTACGACGGCAAGGACGAAGTACTCCACATGGGTTACGCCCTCAATGGCGACGGCACCTTACGTTACAAAGTTCCTGTTGTAGTTCATGGCGACCGCTGGTATGTAGGAGCCTTCAACAAGGGCGACAAGGAAATGATGGGTTACGGCATCCAGCAGGACCATCCCAACAATCTTCTGGAATACTACTATAACGCAAGTACCGGTAAACTGATTTGGACTCATTACGGTGATGAAAGTTGCGCAGGCCAGTGCGACGTTGCCCGCGGAAACGTTGGCGACATCGACCCCAATTACGCCGGCCTTGAAGTCTGGAGTTTTCAGGGAACTTACAATGCCCAAAGCGAAAAGCTAATCGCCTCCAACTACCTCTATCCCGTCATTCGCTACTGGTGGGACGGAGACCTTGGCGCAGAAAGCTATAACGACGGCAAGATCGAAAACTGGAATTACGAAACCAAGGGCGTAGAACGTCAGGCCACCACCTGGAAAATCTACGGCAGTAGCGGAAGCGAACGCGGGGCCGCCATGTTCCACGGTGACGTTTTCGGCGACTGGCGCGAAGAAAGCATTCTGGTAAATTACGAAACCAATGAGCTGGTGATTTTCACCACGGACATTGCCAGCGATTACAAGTTCTACACCCACATGCAGAATCCTTGCTACCGCAACGGCACCACCACCAAGGGCTATGTGCAGGCAAGCATGCTGGACTACTACCTAGGTTGGGACATGGACACTCCCAAGAAACCCGACATTGAAATCATCGGTGGCGAAAGGGAACCCAGTTTTGCTGACGCGACAGAACCGGAATCCAGTTCTTCCGTCGCCGAATCAAGCTCTAGCGTAACTAAAGATGAATCCAGTTCAAGCAGTGAAGTCTCGCAGGCTCTTTCCCAGAACATCGCCGGCACTGCAACCAAATTCAGCGCACAATTCTCAGGAAGCAACATCATTCTGAATCATGTTCCCAATGGTTCCTATACAATCAGCATTTTTGATATGCAAGGTCATAGAATCCAGAACATTCAAAATGCCTATGGAAATGAAATCAACGTCCAGCTAAATCGCGGAACTTACCTCATCCGTATTTCACAGGACGGCAGATCCCTAGGAATATTCAGGGCCATCAAGCAAAAATAAATTCTCCCCCATCACACCAAAAGACCCCCGCACCACTTGGTGCGAGGGCTTTTTTAAAGTTCAACAGTTTCTTTACTTCAAGTTGATTTTCTGAATCTTGCGGCCAAACTTCACGAAGTACATTCCAGCAGAGATTCCATCAAGAGCTACTGCATTACCGCGTCCACGGAAAAGCGCAACACCCTGGGCATCCATCAATACGTAATCCGTAACCGAGGAGAACTGGAGACCGTTCGCTCTGGAAGCGCCGATGATGTTCACCCCGGGATACATCGTTGCAACGAGCAGGTTCTGGGAATCATCCGAGGAATTATTTACTTCGCTGGATGAAGATGGCGACATCACAGATGAAGAAGAAATTTCTTCCGGTTCCTCTTCCTTCACATAATCGCTTTCGTCACCCATGTACTGGAACAAGTAAGACTGATTCAATGTTCCGGTCTGCTTCCACACCACAAGGGGCATGCCCGATTCTTTAGAGATATTCAGCACGTCGGCCACGTACTCGCTGGCGGTATCGGCATAAAGGCGGTAGCCGTCTTCTACGTTGAAGTTCTCGATAATGAACTGGCGGGCCTCCGCTGCGGTCTTCACTGTATCCAACAGATCCCCCTTGCCGAAGGTCAGGTACTTACCCGTTTCTACGTTCTTGAGCGTATAGCTGTAGCCGTCTACGCGATTCAACGCCCAGAGCTGAGACCAGCTTTCTTCCTGGTCCATCTGGATTACGTTACCGCCGGCACCGTCAAGACTAAGGCCGCTATGCTTTGCCTTGATGCGGTACACGCCATCTTTCAGAGGCGTATGGTTCACCTTCTTTACGCCCTGCTTGGTCATCTTGATATCGGCGATGGTGCTGTCGTTTTCGTAGTAGCAGTAATCCACGGCCACGGCGCGACGGAAGCTTCCGCCAATAGCACCAGTATGGTAGATATAGTACCACTGGTTATGGAATTCGATAAAGGCCTGGTGACTGGTGTTGGAATTGTCGTTGTAGCCCACGATCACCTTGGAATTGGAAACAGGACCAGTAGGAGACTTAGAAGTGGCCTGACCGATTCGTTCTTCCCAGCCGTAAGCATAGGTAAGGAAATAGTAGTCCTTGCGCTTATGCATAAAAGCAGCCTCGGTGAACATGGGAGGCGTAATATCAAACATCTGGCCTTCCAGCTCGATCATGTTTTCCTTGAGACGGTACCCCTTGACAGCACCGTTGCCCCAATAAATGTAGGCCTGTCCATCGTCATCGATCATGACGGTAGGGTCAATATCGTAGTTCACTTCCTTGCCGGGAGTCATGGCGCTGGTGATCAAAGGCTTGCCCAGGGCATCCTTGAAGGGGCCTGCAGGGTGGTTGGCCACAGCCACACCGATGGCAAAATCCTTGCCGTCCCAACCGGTAACGTACCAGTAGAACTTTCCGTTACGTTCGATGGTCTGGCTTGCCCAGGCATGCCACGTCATCCACTTGAAGGAATCGATGGAGAGGGCCTCGCCGCGGTCCACCCACTTATCCATGTCGCCAGAGGAAATAATATGCCAATTCTTCATGACATATTCATCCTTGCCTACGGCGGCTTCGTCGTGACCGGCGTAGATGTACACCGTGTCGTTATATACCAGGGCGGCCGGGTCCGCAGTAAAAATGTTCGTTATGATTGGGTTTGTGGCCGCAGAGGCTAAAGCTGTTAAAACCAGGGATATTGCCGCACCCTTGAAAAGGGAATTGCGAGTCAATCCAAAAGACAAAGTCCCATCCAGAAACTTCATACCAATCCATCCTTTTTTAGGCAATCCCGGGAAAATTCACCCAAACACTCCCAGGAGAGCCAATCCATAAACACATCCTAAATATACCCTTTTTTCGCCAAATGTAGACTTTTTTTTCACTAAAACGTAAATATTTTTAAGTTTGTAGACGTATTTAAGTAAAAGTGTTGACTTTTTATTCATTTTTGTGTAGATTTTAGTTATCCTAAAAAAAGGAGTGTTTATGGGATTTGGGTTAACCAGCCGTAAAGGGCTTGGGATTTTTTCTGCTGCGTTCGTAGCCATGGTCATGGCCGGCCAGAGTGTTATGGCTGCCGATTGGTATGCCAAGGATAATCGTCAGGGTGGGCACGATCCTACCATGTTCCGTGATGAAAACGGTTACATTCTAATGTCCACCAACAACAATTTGGCCATGTCTACATCCGAAGATATGGTCAGGTGGACAGGCAAGGGCCGCGCCCTTAGCGACAAGCCTAATTGGGATTCCTGGCTGCACAAGGCCGTGGGCGGAAAACACGACGGCATCTGGGCTCCGGATCTGTTCAGAATGGGCAACAAGTACGGCATTTTCTATTGCGGTTCCGTATTTGGCCAGAGAACTTCTGCAATTGGTTTGGCTACAAACTCCAAATTGGATTTCAGCAACCCTTCTGCAGGCTGGGCTGACCAGGGCGAAATCGTTCGTACCACCAATAACAACAATTACAATGCGATTGACGCCGACGTGGTGCAGACTGCCAATGGCGAATACTGGATGACTTACGGTTCCTGGAATAGGGGT
This sequence comes from Fibrobacter sp., assembly GCA_024399065.1. Lineage (NCBI taxonomy): Bacteria > Pseudomonadati > Fibrobacterota > Fibrobacteria > Fibrobacterales > Fibrobacteraceae > Fibrobacter > Fibrobacter sp. Next base: position 42,410 of record JAKSIB010000018.1, read on the forward strand.
GGTATTCGTCTCGTGAAGCTTGACCCCAATACCGGCAAACAGGCTGCCGACGACAAAACCAACTACCAGATCGCTACACGCAACGGAAGTGGCATCGAAGGCCCGAGCCTCATTGAACACGATGGTAAGTACTTCCTGTTTACCGCTTGGGACGTATGCTGCAAGCAGGGCGACGAAATCGAGCAGACTACCTACAAGACCGCCATGGGTCGCGCCGACAAGGTGAACGGCACTTACTACGACCGTAGCGGCAAGAAACTGAACGATGGCGGTGGCACCATCTTGATGCAGCGCTACAGCCGTTACGTTGGTCCCGGCGGCGGCGAAGCTTTCAAGGACTTGAACCGCATTCGCTTCGTTCATCATTACTACGACCTGACTGGCGACAAGTTCAACCATATTCACATTCGTGACGTTGTGTTTACCGATGACAACTGGCCGGAAATGGGTCAGCCCTTTTTGGGTCGTTACCTGAGTGCCGAAGCTGAACATGGCGCCATGACTCGTGCAGTTTCTGGTGACATCACTTTCAACTACACAAACGACGCTTCCAACGGCGAGTACGTTGGCTACATCAACACCAAAGGTAGTAAGATTCGCCTGCCCATGAACATTATGCAGGCTGGCGACTACATCATGCGCTATCGTTATGCTAACGGCGGCGACGCAGATGCCACCCATAAGGTGACTGTCAACGGGAAGTCCCAGACAGTAAAGCTTCCAAAGACTGGTGCGTGGGGCAAGTTCCCTGAAAGTTCCGTGGCCATGATTCCTACCACTCTTAAGCGTGGTGGTAACTTCATCGAAGTGGAACCGGACCAGAACTATGCAGAACTGGACCGTATCGACTTCCTCCGCGTGATTCGTGATACCATTCCGGCTAACGGTTTTGATAACGGTATCAAGGTTCGCCTCACCGACAAGGATCAGTTCGCCATTAAGGCCGGCGGTTATGCCATCTTCGAAAACGTGGTGACCGACTCCATCAAGAGCACCGATGTGAAGGTTCAGCTCCAGCAGTGCAGCGGCGGTACCTTGAGTATCCGCGATGGTTCCAAGAGCGGCACCGAACTTTCCAAGTGCACCATTCCTGCTTCTTGCGGAACCGGCACCTGGACCGAAGTCTCCTGCTCTGCAACCGCAAAGCTCAAGGGCGTGAAGGACTTCTACCTGACTGCAGCCGACAACAGTGGCGAAGTTCTGGTGGGCAACATCAAGTTCGGTAATGGTGCTCCCGCTCCTGCAACCCTCACCAAGCATGGCGCAGGCCCTTCTTCACAGACTGTTGAAGCTGGCGCAGAAATCACTGGCTTCTACTACGAATTTGCAAATGCCTCTGGCGTCAAGGTGACTGGCCTTCCCGCAGGCATCAAGGCTGACGTGGACGCAGCCGGCAAGAAGGTGACTTTCAGCGGCAAGGTGGATGCAAATGTTGCTGCAGGCGAATATGCCTACACCATCGAAACCACCGGTGGCATTGAAAACGCAAAGCTCACTGCAACTATCACCGTGACTCGCATGGATGTTCCTGCAGTTTCCAGCAGCTCCGCAAAGCAGGAAACATCTAGTTCCAGCATCGCTCCGGCTGAATCCAGTAGCAGCACTGGAACTGCAGCGCTTGCTCCTGTGGCAGTTGCAAAGCTAGGTTACTCTGTAGTTCGTAACGGCAACAACTACACAGTACGTTTCGACAAGGTCGGCAACTACAATCTCTACGTTCTGAATTCTATGGGCCAGGTTGTAACTCGCAAAACCGTGGGCTTGCAGTCCGAGATAACGATTGAAAATCTACCTCAAGGAAACTTCATCTTTAGGGTGATGAAACGTTAAAAAAGGGATAAAAAATGGGTTTGGGTAAAACAATTAAAAAACTTCGCGCAGGTTTTGCAGCAATCCTTGGCACAGGAATCGCTTCTGTGGCCATGGCAGCAAACCCGCTGACTACGGCATTCTATTCTGCCGACGCAGCGGCACTTGTCCATAACGACAGCTTGTTTATTTTTGCGGGCCACGACGAACAGGGCCCTCAGGGTGGAAACGCATTCTTCCTGATGAACGACTGGCATGTTCTCGTAACCGACGACATGCAGAACTACCACGACTACGGCGCTGTTCTCTCTTGGCGCACGTTCTCATGGGCTTCGGGAAACGCCTTTGCCGGTCATTGCGAATTCCGTAACGGAAAATACTACTGGTACGTTGCTGTGCACCACGCCACCATCAAGCAGGACGAAGGATTTGCCATTGGCGTTGCCGTGGCGGACCATCCGTCTGGTCCCTGGAAGGATGCAATCGGCAAGGCACTGATTACGGACAACACTCCCAATGACGTAGCCTTGAACATCGACCCCGCTATTTTCTACGATGGCAACGATATCTGGATGTATTGGGGTTCCTGGAACGCAGGCCGCCGTGTAAAACTGAAGGAAAACATGATCGAACTTGCGGGCACTCCCGAGGACGTTAAGATCAAGGACTTCTTCGAAGCTCCCTGGGTCCACAAGTACCGCGGCAACTATTACTTCAGTTACGCTTCCGGCTATCCTTCCACCATCAACTACTCCATGGCCAAGAGCATGAACGGTCCCTGGACACAGATGGGAACCATCAACGATAAGATGGAAAATTCCGAGACAAACCATCAGGCAATCTTCCGCTATCTGGGCCACTGGTACTTTATGTATCACGGCGCTACAGCTCCCGGCGGCTGGACTTACCGTAGGTCTGTGAACATCGACTACTTGTATTACGACCAGGATGCAAAAATCCAGAAGATCAAGCGCACCACTGACGGCGTAGACAAGGTGAATAACGCCATCGTACAGAACGGTGAATTCCGCCTGACTGCAAGCCACAGCAACTTAAGCTTTGCAGATGCAAACGGAATCGTGGTACAGCAGACCACAAACGAAAACGATCGCAACCAGTACTGGAAAGTAACCCACAACGACAAGAACCGCCGTCATTATTCCTTGCAAAACGTCGGCACCGGCAATTACTACTGCCCCTCTGCCACCTTGCTGGATACGGTTAAAACTTCCAAGACGACTTGTGAAATTCGCATTGAAAATGCATCCGAGGCAAAAGGCTATTACCTCTACGGTGATTACGAAAGCGACTTCGTGGGCGACGTGCTGAACGTTTCCAAGGACGTGGGCATGCCTGTGATTACCTGGGTTCGCACCGGCGCAGACAACCAGAAAATCAAGATGGTAAAGGCCAAGGCTCCGGAACTTTCCAGCAGTTCTGTTGCTCCTGAAGTTTCCAGCTCCAGCGAAAAGCCCGCAGTTTCTTCTTCTAGCGAGGCGCCAAATTCCTCCGACAGCGAAAATACTGATGTAGATTCCAACATCACCGAAGCCATCGTTTATGGCGGTGCGGGTGCTAGGAATGGAGCTTGGGACGGTTCTTTGAACGGCGCAGATTTCAAATACGATGACGCCACACGCACCGTCTACCTGGGAACTTCCAACAGCTGGGCTGTTCTTGATTTAAACGGAACCGTCATCAAGAAGGGAACCGGAAACCAAATTCAAATGAGTAATTTCCGACCGGGCGTACTTCTGGTACGCAGCGGAAAAATGATGATGAAAATCAGCAACAAGTAAAAGCCTACTCACAAAACCAAACAAGTCCCGTGGCAAAACTGCCGCGGGATTTGTTTTTAGTTATACGCCGCGGAATTTTTTCTTCTGGTCCAGCTTGGCGAAGATACCAGCAAGAATGGTACCGCTTATGGAATGGTAGGCGCAACTGATAGCGCAGGGAACCACGCACAGAGCGGCATTGGGATTAGCAGCGATGTTCTCGGGATTAGCAAAGAAGGCTGCCGCAAGCACCGTTGCCATGCCCGCATTCTGCACGCCAACTTCGATGGCGATGGTACGTTTCTTTGCCGTGGTGAATTTAAGGACGCGACCTACACTATAGCCCAGCACATAGCCAAGCGCATTGTGGCAGAACACCACGGCAAGCACCAGGAACAATAGGCTTACGCCATTGTTCAGCAGATGCGGGCGCACCGTTACGATAACGCTACCCACAATAAGGCCAAGGCCGATGACGCTTACCGAAGGCATGTTCGCCTGGATTTCCTTAAAGCCGTTACGATGACCGAAGAAATGGTTCATCAGGAAGCCTGCGGTCACAGGGCCCACGGTCACATAAAGGATCTGCAGGAACATCCCCACCGCATTCACGTTGATGCTGGTATCTGCAAGCCACAATACCAAAAACGGGGTAACAATCGGCGCAAGCAAGGTGCTGACGATTGTCATGCCCACAGAGAAGGCAACGTCTCCCTTGGCAAGATAACTCATCACATTGCTGGAGACGCCGCCGGGGCAGCAGCCCACCAGAATGATACCTACAGCGAGATACGGATCCAGTCCGAAAACTTTCGTAAGGCACAGGGCAACCAGCGGCATGATGGTGTACTGAGCCAAGGCGCCAGCACAAATATCCAGCGGGCGCTTCGCCAAGTTCTTGAAATCTTCAATGCGAAGGGTCAAGCCCATGGACAGCATGATAATGCCGAGAATGACCGAAGAAACGTTTCCGTGAACCCAGGCAAATGTAACAGGGGCAAAGAAAGCAACCACCGCGCAGGCGATTACAAAAAGAGAGGTATAGGTGGAAAGAAAACGGGTCACCGCCCTAATAACTTTAAGCATGACCCAAATATAGAATGGTTCCGTCTTACTTGCTAGCCACGAATTTCTGGAAACGAAGGAGTATATCCAAAAGTTCCTCGGGAAGACGGTTCACTGTTTCACGCTGGATTTCTTCGGGAACACCATAAACGGCCTCGGCCATGGCGCAGGCGATGCAGCAAAGGGTATCGCTGTCGCCACCCAAGGAAACTGCAAGGCGCGCCACTTCTTCGAAGGAATTGCCTTCGCGGAAGGCGCAGAATGCCTGAGGGACCGTGCCTTGGCAGGATTCATCCATATGGTAGCCGGGGCGAATCTTGTCACAAGTCATCTGGCTGATAGCATAGCCATAGGTGCGTTCCACATAATCCAGAATTTCCTGCTTGGACTTGCCTGCACGCCCCAGGAAGATGGCGGCCGCCACCGCCTTGGCTCCCTTGATGCCTTCGGGATGGTTGTGGGTGACGCGGGCAGAGATTTCCGCATACTTCTCCACTTCTTCCAACGTGTCGTAGGCCCAGCCTACTGCGGAGACACGCATGGCGGAACCATTGCCCCAGCTGTTGTAGGGCTGCGGGTTATCGCTTTCAAGCCAGCGGCAGAAGCGGCCACCGTAGCCTGCGTAAGGGAACCTGCGACCCAGAGAGCGCATGGAGAAAACCATAGCTTCTTCAGTCTTTTGTTCGTCGGGCTTGTCCTTAGTCGCGTCGAATTTGTCCTTAGCCGCGTCGGGCTCTCCGCCGAAACCTTCCGCGAAACCCATCATCACGGCGTTTGCCACAGCCACGGTCATCACGCTATCGTCGGTATATTCCGAAGTCCTGGAAAAAAGCGGGAAGTCCGTACCCTTGTAGTTGTTGCTGTCAAATTCATAAGGCGAACCGATGGTGTCGCCGGCGATGGCTCCCAAAAGGCAAGTATCCTTCTTGAGATTGGACCTGTTATTTTCTACAGGCGAATTTTCCTTGGCATTTTCTGTTGCCAGAGGTTCATCATCAAAATCGCCCCAAAGCATATTGCTTGCTGCATTGCGAAAAACTTCACGTATTCTTTTTTCACGTTCCGTCATAACGACTCCTTCTACTAGGTTCCTAAACTATATCGTTTTGTTTTTAACAATTGTAAAGATACCTTGTGAAGGCTCGCGGGAGGTCGCCTAGCATGCGACATGGGAAAATACGATCTGCAACAAAAACGCAAAAAATCAATGGGAACAAGAATCACTAGCGAAAAATTTCGATGATATTCTTGTTAGGTGCCCGCTGGGCGTAATAGCTTTCCAGGATTTGCAAGATCGATTCCTTTTCCCGCGGAATAAACCGACGGTGACTCATGTAGAAGTTTTGCGCCCCGCAGGCTCGCAGGAATTGAATCTGCTGGTAAAGCAGCTGCACGTTATAGGAGTCAGGCCTGTTATGACCTACCGTTGGGTAAGTAGAATCTACCAAGAAAGCGGATTCCCCAACAGTAAGCATCAAGGAACCTTTGGCATGACTGCTGGGGATAGGCTCAATATGAAACTTCAAGCCGTCTTCAAACTGTAAGGGCGACTCAACAACCTGAGTGCCGCTGCGGGCGCGAATGCTTTCGTCGCAATGACGAAAAGTCTCGCGTCCAACAAAGAGATTGTCGAAGGAGACCCGCGAAAGGTTGAAGAAATGGTCCCGATGGAAATGGGAAATGACGATATTTTTCTTGAGAGGTGCGGCATCTTGATGCAAGTGCTGCGCGGTACCCGGCGCTACGCCATCGCAAGGTAAGTTGTTGATGAAATCCGCCGCCTCATCACTGGCACCCACATCAAAAATCCACCAGACGGTCTCGCCACGGATGGCGTATACATCGGCACTCAGCGGGTTTGTTTCGCTAGGCATTGACGCCGGCAGATGAAGGATTCTTGATTGCAAATTACCAGACATGATTCTCAAATGTAGCTATTCAGAATGCGCAGCAAGCTTTTTGGAGATTTTTTGTCACCAAAAGACTCTTTTTACAAAGTTAGTGACAAAAATGTTACGTTGTATAAAACTACACTAACAATTTTAAGTGTTTCCGCCAACTCAAATAGTCACCAAATCGGCCACACCGTTCTTTTAGTGACATCAATCTTTCCTGCAAATCTGCAAATTCAGTTACTTTATTCAAATTTTTTGTCACTAAACAAGCTTTTTTCTCAATTCAGTGACACAAAAATCAAAAATTGGCATCAAACCGCCGCAATCTACACCTTCAGCGTCCGCAAATAGGCCTTATGTTCATCGGTCACGCGGAAACTTTCAATAGATTTCTGAATGGTCTTGTTGTGAGTCCACGGATCCAGCTTACGCTTTTCAATATAAGGCACAGCGTCGTCCCACTGTTTTGCAAGTGCGGTGGCGAAGTACCAGGCCACTTCCATCTGCACATAGTATTCGGGATTTGCAAGCGTAACGCCCGCGGGAGTTGCCGCAGCCACCCTCGGGTTCGGCGCCATCACCGCGGCCGGCCCACTTGGAGCCCCTTCCGGCAGCGACTTGAACTTGGCCGTATCCACAGCGGCCACCCACTTCAAAAACTTCGGGTCGTAGCGGTCATCCAGGAACAAGTCCATCAGCATGTTGATGCCGAACCGCACCACATAAGGATGGTCCGACTTGACCCACTCCTGAATACGCTTCAGAAATTGCGGCACGTCCTTCAGCAGGGCACGGGGCTTTTTCCCGTCGCAAATGGCCCAGTTGTCGATATAAGGCAAGAACTGTTCCGTGCGGGCAAGGCACTCGTCAAAATCCTTGATGTGCTCCAGCAGCATGGAATGGATATGGTTTTCCTCGAAGTACTTGTGGGGAAGCGTGTCCATGAACTTCGCAACGGACCCACCAACGGTCCGCGCGGTCCCAGTCTGCGACTTGTCCGAAGTTTTAGCAGTACAAAAAAATTCCTTGGCCAGCTTTCGCAGTACAGGAACCCTCACCCCGATAAGGGAGTCACAGGAAATTCCCGGCACCAGTGCCGTATGGAAATCCTTATACTTCAAATCCTGATTTTCAAAAAGTTTCTGAACAAGTTCCTTGTGGGTCATGCCACAAAGATACTATTTCTGCGGTTTGACCTTCGCACTCATGTAGGTGAGCACCAGGTTCTGCCACACCACATAGCAGGTGGGAGCGATGGCAGCCACGGGGCCTGCATAAAGGCTTGCAATCCAGATGACCAAGGTGGTGTTCTTCTGGCCCATGCTCTGGGAACTTTCGATGGGGTGCTTCTTGTCGCAGAACCAGCCCAGCACAAACTGCAGAATGCAAATGACCAGGGCAACGATAGCCAGCAGCGGAAGGGTGCCGCTGTTCCACAGGTCGGCAAAGCCCATTTCACGAATGTCGCGGCTTGCCTTGGCAAGAATCACGAACACGGAGAAAGTCCAGATGAAGATGGTGTACTTGGAGAACTTTGCCACCTTGTCGGCAAGTTCCGGGTAGAAGGAACGTACGCCAAGGGCAAGTGCCAGCGGGATGGAAATGATAGGCTGGATGGAATTGAAGATACGCAGGGCGATATCTGCAAAGCCCGCCTCCGATCCGGTCAAGTAGCCATATATAATAGGGATGCTGAAGCAAGCGATCAAGTGGCCACTCAGGAAAATCTTGAGGGCAAGCACGGGATTTCCGCCCAGCATTTTCGCCATGGCGGGCGCAGCGTTGGCCGGCGGACAAAGGCAGATGATGGCACCGCCCAGAAGAACTTCACGAGGCAGGCCGAAAACTTCCACAGAAGCCCACAGGAGGGCTAGCAACAAGAGACTTGCAATAAAGGCTCGGACCTCAATCTTGAAGGTATAGCCGTGTTCCTGGGGCGGGACCTTGCCGATAAAGGTCAACAGCATCATGGTTCCAATCTGGAACGGCAAAGTCGGCGCAAGAACGCTGGCCTGGGGGAGCAAAATGCCAAGAATAATGGCAATCGGCATCAAAATGGCACGTAAGTTCTTCATAACGGGCGCAAATTTAGCTTATGTGGGGGTACACGGCAAGGTTTTTCTATCTTTGCCCTTATGCTACACTCAAGATACGACGCGTTTTCCTACGTGGAAAATGCAGACGAAAAGAAGAAGAAACAGGGCAATCCCATTTTGCTGATCGTGTCGGGCTACCTGGCCCTGATCACCCTCGGCGCTATACTGCTTTCCCTCCCCTTCGCCCAGCGTGAACCTGTGGGCATTCTGGACGCATTCTTTACCGCAGGGTCTGCGGTTTGCGTTACAGGACTTTCCACTATCGATATTAGCAGCAGCTTCACCGGCTTTGGCAACTGGGTTCTTGTTTTCCTGATGCAGAGCGGCGGTCTTGGTATCATGACCATTTCTACGGTTATCATCCTCCTGGCCGGCATGCACCCGGGGTTCAACCATCAGTCCGCCCTCCTGGCCAACTACACCCAGGAAGGTAACGTGGATGCAGCCCGCATCCTCAAGGCTGTGATTCCCTTTACCTTTATACTGGAAGCCATCGGCGCCGTGTGCTATTTCACCCAGTTCTCCGGAATGGGCCTCTACGACCGCATTTTCTGTAGCATTTTCCAGGCCATCAGCTCCTTCTGCAACGTGGGCTTCACCCTGTTCCCGGATTCCCTGGTGCAGTTCCAGCTGAACCCCGTCGTGAACATGACCACCTGCGTTCTGGCATTGGCCGGCGGTTTCGGCTTCCTGGCCATTACCGAAGTCCGCTACATGTTCGACTTCAAGAATAGAGCTCTCCGCAAGATTTCTCTCCATACCCGTATCGCTATCGGCTTTACCCTGATTATCGTTCTGACCAGTATCGCTTTCTTCACCTTCAGCGAATGGGGCAACACCTTCTCCAATCTGAACTTTGGCGAAAAGCTGGAAACCAGCGCCTTCATGGCCTTCACCAGCCGTACTGCAGGTCTCAACTCCGTGAACGTTCCTGCCCTCAGCGTGGGTTCCCTGTTCTTCTTCATTATTATTATGTTGATTGGCGCCAACCCGGGTAGCTGCGGCGGCGGTATCAAGACGACCACCACTGCAGTGATTTTCCTTCTAGGCTTCAACCGCCTCCTTGGTCGAAACAAGACCCAAGTCCACGGTCGAACCATCCCCGAAGATACCGTGGATAAGGCTGTCCGAATTTTCGTTATCGCCATCGTGGTGATTGTGCTCGCCACCTTGATCCTCCTGCAGACCGAAGTGGCCAACGCCTCCATCGAACAGACCTCCTTCCTGACGGTCTTCTTTGAAGTGGTAAGCGCCTACAGTACCTGCGGGCTTTCCATGGGCCTCACCCCTGATTTGACAATTCCGGGCAAAATCATCATCTTTATGGTGATGTTTATTGGTCGAATGGGCCCCTTGTTCCTAGTTTCCGCCGTTACCAAGAAGCAGGAAGACGGCATGTGGTACGCCGAAGAAGACATTATGGTGGGTTAAGTTTCACTTAACCCACAGGTATGAAGTATGAATTATGAATTACGAGAAACAACTCCAGAATTCATGATTTTACCTCAAGCAAAGTGTCGCGGCGAAACTTTCCTGCGAACTTTCATACTTCATAAATCATAACTAGTAACTGCAAAAATGGAAAAATGCTAAGCATTTTTCTATTTTTGCTTATATGGCATCTAAACAATTCGTAGTTATCGGCCTCGGCAATACCGGCTACTTCCTGGCACGTCACCTGACCGCCCTCGGTCACGATGTGATGGTGGTGGACCCCAGCCCCGAGAAGATCCAAGACATTTCTAACCAGGTGGCCCAGGCTGTCGTCGCTGACGGCACCCGTAAGAAGCAGCTCCAGGCACTGCCTCTCGCCAAGGTGGACAGCGTCATCTGCTGTATCGGTGAAGACCTGCAGGCTTCCCTCCTGACCGTCCTCAACCTCCGCGAGCTTGGCGTCAAGCACATTATCGCCAAGTCCAGTAGCCCCGCCCACACCACCATCCTGGAAAAGCTGGGCGTCGCAGACATCTTCCACCCGGAACGCGACATGGCCATTTCCCTGGCCGAACGCTTGAACCGTCCTAACATGCTGGACTACCTGCCCTTCATGGAAGGTTTCTCCATCGTGGAACTGGCCTGCCCGGAAAGCTTCTGGGGCAAGACCTTGAAGGACTTGAACCTTACCCACAAGTTGGGCATCCAGGTGATCGCCATCCGCGACCCGCTTGAACCCACCCCCAAGATCGGTAACATCGCAGACTACCCCCTCAAGGAGAACGATGTGCTGTTCGTGATCGGTCCCAACGACGCTCTGGACAAGTTCAAGGGCTAACCTGGCGCAGCAAAACACAAACTCAGGTTCGTCGCAAAGAACATAGGGGCGTAATCCCCGAAAACAAAAAAAGGCTCGGTTCAAACCGGGCTTTTTTTATTTGAATTCAGAGTTTCAAAAAGAACTTTTGGATTAGAACACCGGACGGCTAACGGCAGCCTTGTCCTTGGACTTGCCACCCTTGGCGGACTTTTCGGTAGCCAGGGTACGGTGGGTAACGGAACCAACAGCGAAGTAGCGGCCGCCCTTCTGGACGAGAGCCGTACAAACGTTAAGGACCTTAACGGCGTACCACTGCTGATAGATGTTCAGGACGTTTTCTCTGAGAGTAGAAGTTTCTGAAATAGCCGGAGCGCCGGAAGGCTTACCATACTTGAGGGTAAACTGCTCGGACATGTAGCTCACAGCATCAAAAGACTTGTTCAAACGGGCGCGTTCCACACGGCCAGTACGAATTTCAAAGGAATAGAACTTGTCATTCTTGTTGAAAATGAAGTCTACCTGGACCGGCAGTTCACCAAACATAAAGACGGGAATGACGACTCGTTCGCCTTCGCCACGCTGACCATAGGGTTCGTAACCCAACTTCATTACTTCTTCAATAACGGTTTCGCGGGAGGCGCCAAAGGGGATACCAGCGAAATCATTATAACGCTGAGCACATACTTCTATAGATAGAAGCAGCGTCAAAATGGTTACAATGATGCTAAGTCTTTGCACAGTAATCTCCTAGTACCAATGTAAAAGATAGTAAACTTTTCTTATCTGGTAAGACCTTATTGTATATTTTCTTAGAAAAAAGCCGTAATTAGCTATATTTTTTTACATGTCTAGCACTTTTGGTAAAATTTTTTCTGTTTCGACCTGGGGTGAATCCCATGGTCAGGCCGTCGGCTCCGTCCTGGACGGCTGCCCCGCAGGTCTTCCCCTCACCGAAGAAGAAGTTCAGGCCGAACTGAACCGTCGCCGCCCTGGTCAGAACAAAATGACCACCCCCCGCGATGAAAAGGACCAGGTGAAGATCCTTTCTGGCGTTTTTGAGGGAAAAACCACAGGTACCCCCATTTCTTTCGCTGTTTTCAACGAAGACCAGCGTAGCCACGACTATTCTGAAATCCAAAAGTGGTACCGTCCGGGCCATGCAGACCTCTGCTACGACCTGAAGTACGGTTTTAGAGACTACCGCGGCGGAGGACGTAGTTCCGCACGCGAAACCATCGGCCGTGTCGCTGCAGGCGCCGTGGCCAAGAAGCTTTTGAAGCAGGTAGCCGGCACCGAGATCTTGGCATGGGTGAACTCCATCGGCAATGTGGACTGCGGCCCCCTGAACCTGAACGAACTTTCCCTGGACCAGATCGAAGCCTCCCCCGTCCGCTGCCCGGATCCGGAAGCAAGTGCCAAAATGGAACAAGTGGTCATGGACGCCCGCTCCAACATGGACAGCGTCGGCGGTACCGTCTGCCTTTTGGTGAAGAATCCCCCCGTGGCTCTCGGTGAACCGGTATTCGACCGTCTGGACGCACTTCTTGCACAGGCAATGCTTTCCATTCCTGCAAGCAAGGGCTTTGAAATCGGTAGCGGTTTTGCAGCCGCCCGCATGCACGGAAGCGAACACAACGACGAACTTTTCTTCGACGGCAACTCCTACCATACCAAGACCAACAACGCAGGTGGCTCCTTGGGCGGTATCAGCAACGGCGAACCCATCTACTGCAAGGTGGCCTTCAAGCCCACCGCAACCATCAGCCAGGAACAGAAGACTGCTGGCCGTGGTGGCGAAAACGGAACCTTGGCAGCTCGTGGCAGACACGACCCCTGCGTCGCAGTCCGCGCACCTGTGATTGTAGAAAGCATGGCAGCCCTAGTTCTCGCAGACTTGTTCCTGCAGCAGAAGCGTCATTGCCTGTAATAAACCCGAAGGTCGCGGGATGAAAGCTCTCGACTCTATCCGGAGAATAATTGCCGCCTACTACTGGGCGGCTTATTCGTTACATCACGCCCTATGCCTCAGGCCAGGCAAACCTCTCAAGCATTCAAGGCTTGTGGTTGTCGGAAGCTACCGAACTGGCGGTGCAGGAAAAACCCCCTTCAGCCTCTGGCTTGCAAAGAATCTTCTGGCCCACGGAAAAACCGTGGCAGTCCTTTGCCACGAATACGCCTACGACGAAATCGCGTTCATGAAAAGTGAACTGAAAGGTTTCCAGTACGCATCGGTCATCGGGACAAGAAATCGTTATATGACGGCGCAACTGTTGGACAAGGCTGAAACCAAGGAATTCAAGGGATCGCCGGACTACATCATCTGCGACGACGGTTTCGAAGACAGCCGACTCCGCCCCTACAAGATTTTCAGGCTGGACTGGGAGAATGAACCTACCGACATCAACGAGTTGATTCCCGCAGGAAAATTCCGCAGTCTAAAGCAAGACCACAGAAGAGACGAAGCCATCACCACGGCGATCCGCTGCTACGGGACATCTCCTGACGTCGCATTCCAAATCTACGACATCACAAATGCCGCAGGTGAATACCCGAAGTACAGACAAAGTATCGCAGTCTGCGGTCTAGGCGATCCGAAACGTTTTGTCCAGGATTTGAAACGAGCAGAATATCCTCCGCGGAAGTGCATCACTTGCCCCGATCACGACCGGAATTTTTCAAAAAAATTATCCGGAGTTCTCCTGAAATATCCCCTGGAAAATATCATCATCTCCGAGAAGGATTCCTACAGGCTTTCCCAGGACTTGCTTCGCAATCCACAAATTTTTGTAGCAAAACAAAAGGTTTCTGTCTTCAATGACACCTATTTAAGGGCTCTTTTATAGCTTTTTGAGCTTTCCCAATTCTTTCTTACTATATTTTTCTTACTTAAGAAGGAATGGGATAATGACGCTTACTAAAAGAATTTCTGAATTGCTGGCCGCACTTTGCAACGGCATTCCCGAAAGAGAATCTTGCATCCAGTTGGGATTCCTGGCTACAGTTACCGGCGCCCCCATCTACATCTTCGGACGTTCTGGCTCCGGCAAGTCTCTCATTGCAAACCGCTTGGCTGCATCTTATAAAAGCGCACGCGTCTTGAACGTGGGGCGCCGTCAGCAGACATTCCCCAGCAAGCTGAACGCATTCGACATTATCATCTTCCAGAACTTCAATCCTCTGGACGAAACCACCAAGGAAAATATCCATACCGCCATTCACGAACGTGAAGAAGCAGCCTTGGTATTGACTGGCGACCAGCGTCCCGAAACTGCGCTGAGCAGGATTGAAATCACGGACCACATCGTCCTTTCCATTTCCCTGCCCGAAAGCCTTTCTCCGGCAGCCCTGTGCGGACTTCTACAGGACCAGAGTAAACTAGAAGAAGCCCACATTCCCATGGGCCTCGCCCTTTCTCCAGAGGAACTTAAGCTTTGGAATGCGGACATCAAGAAAGTCACCCTTTCCGAAGAAACCTTGGCCATCATCGGTAAGCTGGCAGAAATCTGCGACCAGAACGACATCTACGTTCCCATCCGTAAGTGGATCGCCTTTACCAACATGATGAAGGCCATCGCATTCTTCAACGGTAGAACAGAGACCCGCTTCACCGACACGTTCTTCCTGGGCTCCCACGTTTGGGGCAGATCCAACGCCAACACTGCAATTTCCGATAATTTCTGCAACATCATCCAGTCCATTCTCTTGAAGGACATGCCTGAAATTCTGGAAAAGCCCTACGATGCAAACGCTACTTACAACAAGGTCAAGACCTTGCTGCACAGCAGCAACAACCTGTACGAAACCAAGATGTTCAACAACGAACCTTGCCTTTCCTACCGCATCACCATCGCAGGGGAACCCGCACCGCTTTACGTTCCGCTCCGCTACATGGAAACCGACGAAGACTTCAACCCCTTCAACGAATTGAAGCAGGTCGAAACCCGCGTCCGCTGCAACTACCACGGGACCTCCAGTTGCACCATTTCCATTGACTCCAGCGTCAAGGGCGTGGGCCTCCGCAGTTCCATGCAGCGCAACAACGCAAACCCGGGCAAGTTCGAAGACTTCGCTACACTCCCCAGCTACATCCTCCGCGAAAACGATCCGGAAGTTGCAGCAAAGAAGGCCTCCCAGTTGGAAGAACTCAAGAAGGAAACTGCCGCCCAGATGGAACGCCAGACCAAGCTCCTGCTTGCTCTCCGCGACTTGTTCCGCGCCAACAAGGCCTACCGCGAAGACCTGTTCTGCAACACCACCATCTTTGACAATGTCCAAAACAATCTCCGCAGGATCTTTGAATCACTTACTGCAGTAGCAGGCAAGATCAAGGAAACCGCAGACCTGTTCGAAGCAAAGCAATAATTTCAAGCGGAACGAAATCCGCAGCTTGCCCGACACAAAACAGAAATTAAAAAACCGAGATCCTTCATGGACCTCGGTTTTCTTCTTGATTCAATCTCTTACATGTTTGCCAAGCCAGAAACATCGTCCGGCACTTCAGGGCGAACAACCAATAGAACCGCATTCTGGGAAATAATCACGTAACGTTCGCCGTTCACTTCAAGTTCCGTTCCGCTGGCATGCAAGTAGAGAGCTTCGTCCCCTTCCTTCACCTGGAGCGGAACATAGTTCACTGCCTCCGCATTATCGCCACGGAAAACCGCATCAGGATCCTGGTTTGCAGGAATCGGGTAGCCAGGGCCCACCTTCACGACAAGGCCGGTATGCACCGAGTCATGTTCCTTGACGCTGGGCGGCAAATAGAGACCGCTACTGGTTTTATTTGCAGCTTCCAAAGGCTTAATAAGGATTCGATCACCGATGACAACAATATTCTTTAACGGGTTCAGCATGCAGGTAAAGATAGAATTCTATATATTACAAGTATGATTTTCGTTGCCCTGTGGACAGCAATATTGGTATTCCTTGCAGCGTATCTTTGGCGTAGCCCGAAGATTAAAAACTGGCTCAAGGTTCTGTGGCGCGCCAAACGTTGGAAGCGCTGGATTGTTGTATCCATCGCCTTCCTTGGGACCATTACGGCAACTTACTGGACACACCCGAAAGTCGAAGAAAAAGTCACCGACACAACAGAGCTTTTTTACAACTATTCAGCAAATGCGATTCTTAAACTGGATTCCATCCAAAAAATCAAACTGGAACCGGGACTAGACCTTAGCAAGCCCAAGCCAGAAATCGCATACGTACTCCCGCTCATCATCAATGCCTACAACGAAATTGTCACAAAGCCAACCATGCCCGTACTTGTGCGACTTGATGACATGCTCATGATCGAGATGCGCGGCTACAAGCAATTCAAGAACAGAGCGATTCTTTTGACAAGGCTTCTAAAAAAGAACCTCGGTAACCGATACAACATCTATATCGATGTGGGTGAAAACTCCATTCACACCTTGCAGATTTCCTACACCGGCGAGCCCTGGGACATTGAGCAACTTTGCGCCCTCCCAGTTCTGGAATACTCCCGAGCCAATCAAATTGATCCCGCACTTTTAATGTCCATCATCCGCCATGTTTCCAACTTTGATTTCAATTTCAAGGGAACCAAGGATAAGCGCGGAATTCTCCTGCTGAAAGAAGGTGAAGGGCTGGAACAAATTGAGCTTGGTGCACAGCGCCTAAGTAAGTTGTTGCAAATAGGCATCAGTCGCGAAAATGCAGCAGCCACATTCTATCCTGACTACGGCATCGGCGACAAGCCCGAAAACTGGAAACAGTCTCCCTTAGCAAAAAGCTGGGTGGACCAGGTCCTTGCAGATGTAACCTTCTACCGCGAAAACGGGCTGCATATCAATTTTGCAAACAACGCAAAATAAATTCGCCCATTAGCTTTTTGCTAAATTTGGCATCGTGATTCAAGTACAGAACGTTTCTAAGTCTTTTGGCATGCAGGTCCTTCTGGACCAGGCAAGTTTTTTGGTGGGCGCCCATGAACGCGTGGGCCTCGTAGGTCGTAATGGTTGTGGCAAGTCTACTTTGTTCAAGATGATTCTTGGCCAGGAATGTTTGGACGGAGGTACCATCGACATTCCGAAAAAGTACACCATTGGTTATTTGCAACAGCACATCAACTTCACTCACGCAACAGTTCATGAAGAAGCCTGCAGCGTGTTGAAGCCCAATGAAGATGGCTGGATTGAAGAACACAAGGTGGAAGCAATCTTATTCGGTCTGGGTTTCGATGAAGAATCCATGAGCAAGGATCCCATGCTTCTTTCCGGCGGTTTCCAGATTCGTTTGAATTTGGCAAAGGTGTTGGCTTCTGAGCCAGACATGCTGTTGCTTGACGAACCGACCAACTACCTGGACATTGTGTCCATGCGTTGGCTCAGCCGCTTTTTGCGCAACTGGAAGGGCGAAGTTCTTCTCATTACCCATGACCATCATTTCATGGACGAAGTCTGCACCCACACCGTGGGCATTCACCGCCACAAGATCCGTAAGGTAAAGGGCACTGTAGAAAAGCTCCGCGAGACCATTGCCGAAGAAGAAGAAGTGGCAATGCGCACCCAGGAAAACGAAGCCAAGAAGAAGGCTCAGCTGGACCAGCTCATTGAACGTTTCCGCTACAAGGCAGCAAAGGCCGCCATGGTTCAGTCCAAGATCAAGGCTGCAGCAAAGCTCGCCAACGGCGAACGCCTCACCCACGAACGTAATCTGGACTTCAGCTTTACCGAAGCTCCGTTCCCAGGAAAGCGCATGCTCCAGGTTCATAATCTGGCATTCAAGTACGGTGACGGTCCGGAACTTTTCAACGAATTGGAATTTGAAGTTTTCAAGGGCGACCGCATCGCAATCATCGGCCCCAACGGGCGCGGCAAAACTACATTGCTGAACTTGATTGCAAAAGAACTTACACCCACCACAGGCGAGATCTGTCACAACCCGAATCTGCAAATCAATTACTTCGGTCAGACAAACATCAACCGCCTTAATCTCGAAAACAACGTCGAAGAGGAAATCGCAAGCGCCATCGCGGAAGTCTCCCAGAAGAGCCGTGCCCGCGGTCTTGCAGGCCTCATGATGTTCAGTGGCGATAATGCCCTGAAGAAAATCAAGGTTCTCTCCGGTGGTGAACGTAGCCGCGTACTTCTCGGCAAGATTCTTGCAAGCCAGTGCAACATGCTGCTGCTTGACGAACCCACCAACCATCTGGACATGGAATCCATCGAAAGCCTCATCGACGCTCTTGATGATTACGAAGGCACCGCCATGGTGGTGACCCATGATGAAGAACTTCTTCACGCCTTTGCTAACCGCCTCGTAGTTTTCGATGGCGGCAAGTGCAGAATCTTCGAAGGATCCTACGCCGACTTCCTTGAAAAGGTGGGCTGGGCTGCAGAAAAGAAGCCGGGTGGAATGGATAGCGACAACGCCAAGCTTTCCAACATCGACGTCACCAAGGACGCAGCCACCACCGCAAGCGCTGCACCTTCCGCAAAGATGGACCGCAAGGCTCGTGCTGACTACATCGCCGAACGTTCCAAGGTCATCAAGCCTCTGGAAAAGGCCATCGCCAAGATCGAAGAGGATATCGCCAAGGCAGAAGAACTCTCCGGAGAACTGGAAGCAAAGCTTGTGGCAGCCTCCGAATCCGGCGACGGCAATGCCATTACCGCAGTAGCCAAGGATATGGACGACAACAAGAAAAAGATCGACGACCTCTACACTCAATACGAAATGAAGAGCGCCGAACTTGATGCTGCCAAGGACAAGTATCCGCTAGACTAAAACCCGCACGGTACATCACACAATAAAAAAGGCGCGGAACAAATCCGCGCTTTTTCTTTTTTACTTTCTCCGCTTTATACCGAAGGAGTAGGTGTCGAAACTGCTACCCGCAACAGTCTTGCCTGAGCGGATTTTCACTTTCACCTTCGTCACATAGACTCCGGTACCTACAACTCGTCCCTTGTCACTATAGCCATCCCACTTGAAGAAAATATTTCCGGGATTGTCAAAGCAATTGGACTTTTCAGGATTTAACGGATTATAGAAAACCGTAGAATCGTTACAACGAATCGTTCCCTTGGCTTTGTTTACGAACCCGCCCAAATGGGTGTAGTAGTAGTTTTCCCAATCGATTCTCACGAGGGCCAAGGCAGAATCTCTATCCGCAGCAGACGAAAGATTCATGATTGTTTCGGTGGCCAGTTCTCCAATGCTAAAATTAAGCAAAGCTCCCGGCACACCCAGGCTGTCTACAATATCCTTAACCGACTTATTGGCAGGAACGGAAATCGGAACAATGTCCTTTCCATTTGCGAACTTTTCGGTATCGCTGCCAATACCAACAATTCCAGGAACCTTGATTTCAGTTCTCTGCTTCCCCCTAATACGAACCTTGGGGTTGTCAAAGTGCGGCGAGTTTCCGTTAAGATCGTGGATTTCACCAGGGATCAGCTTGATGGAATCACCAAGCACAGGCAACACGCCGTTTATTGAACGACGGAAGGTTATTTTGACAACATTTCCATTGGAACTCGACTGAGACAAGACATATTCCAAGGAGTCGGAAATATTGACCGTGTCTCGATAAATGCAGAATGTTGCCGCACCGGCAAAAACCTTTTCGGTAATACCTTCACTCATGTTCACCGTCATCACGCTAACATCGTCTGTTTTCGGCTCAATTATGGCACTCAAAATAACCGGTCCCACATGGTCTTCAATGGACGCGCTCATGCCCAACTTGACAGAATCTCCAGTATCCTCATCCTGGTAGGTATAGTGATACTTTAAGGAGCCACTGTAAATCTCATCGGCAACACCGGTAAATACAGAAGTCAACAAACCCTTTTCATTTTTGATAATCAGGATTGAATCCATGAAAACCAGGGGTTCAACATTTTCCCTTCCACCAATCGTGTGGAAGATGCTTTCTCCAAAACTCCAGGACAAGGTGTCCGGAACATTTTCCTTAAAGGGCTTGCTAAACGGAATGGCCAAGCTATCAGGAATTCCATCACCATTCACATCAAACATTTTTGCACGATTGACAAAGGGAACGGGAGGCTCCTTGAAATGAAGACCAGTCCACTTCAATTCATTGGCAACAAATCCACTGGAAACCTTAAAGGAGGCATTGACCATGGCCGCTTCACCAACAACGTAGAAGGAGGCTAATCCCGAAGAATCCGTCGTAACAGAAGTAACCTTTTGTCCATTGGCATCAAGGAACGACAACGAATCAGATGTTATGAAGTCCAAGGGCACAATACAATCCGTGCAAACGGTACCCACATAAAGTACGGCAATCTTTAAAGGAACCGCTTCGGGATATGTCACGTGAGCAAGAAGGGTGTCGTTTTTCGGATCAACACCGATGCGCTGGCCACGGAGATTCAAACCTGTCGGATCCAAAACTTTCAGAGTATCTGCAGGATCGAAAACATCCACGAATGCAATATCCGGCAACGGGTATTCCGGAACCACAAAGGAAATCATCTGAGACTGGGACAAGTCAGAAGCCAGGTAGCAAATCAACGTATAGTTACCGGAGGCCAGAGATCTAGAACGAACAATAGCGCTGGTGTCAATGGTGAAGCCAGACATATTTTCATTAATGAAAATACCGCCATAATTCAGACCCGGTTCTAGAGCAACGCCATCTCCAGTGAGATTGCCGCCCTTCAGCTGGAACACCGACTGTGCGGACTTCTTTTCAACCTTGGAAACACTGGTCACATCGCAACTCAGGGATTCATCAACCAACAGCTGCATTAAGTTGTACGAAATCGTACCGTCGGTGGTCGGAACCGCTTCTGTGTAGAAAGTCTTCTGCGTACGCAAATTGATGGATGTACGCATCTTGAAATTGGAACCATCGGCATTACGTTCCGAGAAGAAAATATGGAACGGATATTCCTGACCTTCTATCAATTTCAACTTAGGTTCGTTCTGTCCAATAGTGTCAAGATCCACAAAGCCTTCTGCGGGGCTATGGCATCCACCGATATCCACCACGAGATGGTTGTTGATGAAAACCCAAACATCATCGTCACCACGGAATTCAAAATACTGACCCTTCACATACTGGAACTGGGCAGAAATTTTCATGGCAAAACTATAGTTGTGAGTCTTTCCTCCCGCCTGATGCTGAAGGTTGTGGTCAAATTTCGGATTCTTCACGGTCATTGCGGAATCCAAATATTCAAGATCGTCAATAGGGAAGAAACCGCCATCCTCGTGGGATTCAGAAATGTCTGCCAGCCAGAAACCCTCTTCATCCAAAGTCAAGTCGATGTCACGGCAAACGCCATTTGTATAGGAACGTCCCTTACTGTCGACAGCCACTTCTACAGGAATAAACCACTTTTCAATTTCGTGGGCGGCGGAACATTCATACCAAGGGTACACAGAAGAGTCTGCGCGGGCAGGATTTCCATTGACCAAGGTGTCCTGCACCATGCCCAGGGTGTATCCTCCAAGGGGATGCCAGGAAGATTGGCAAGTCTTATTGGTTGCGAGCTTGCCCGTAGAATCCAAGTACGTGACAGTCGTATAGTCGTTGCCGTAATAGATGTTACCAAAGTCTACGTCGATGGCGTCGTCAAATCCTTCACCAGCCCAGTCCACCACAAGTGCGGAAATTTTCATCGAGGGACAGATGCCCAAACGCTTGGGATAAGTTTCGCTAAACTTGGGTGCGCTATTGGAAGTAGGATAAGGATAGACCCAAACCGTGTCATGAAGCGCCATAATGGAATCCATGACAATAGGTTCTCCATCAACTAGTCCCGAAGCGGTATAATGTTCAAAACCAAAAGTCTCTCTGAACTTTACATCCCAAGAATCAACATGCTTGAAAGACAAAGCCTGATACCAGCCACAAGTGTCCTTTGAAATAGGACCCATCTTCAAAGTATCGCTGTCCACGAGCATCAAGGGGGTCATATTGTCCCAAGGACTCAGTAGGCGGATTACCTTCGGTTCCAGAGGTGCATAGAGGATCTCATAATTTTCCTTGCCCTTAGAGTAGAACCAGGCTTCGTAAACTCCCTTGGGGAAAATCTTGGAAACCGAGGGCCTGTTGGGGCTGCGCCATGAACCTTCGGGAATCTCGAAAAATCTTTTTGAACCATTCTGATCAGACTTGATATCAAGTGTTGCACCAGCCCACTGCTGATCCTTTACCTTTTCCACGGGGAAAGAGTAAACCCACCAGAAAGGATATTCGCCAGTGCTATCCATCTTGATGGATTGACCAAGGTTATCTGCGTCAAGATAAACCGCGCTGTCCCTGATAGTGGTATTAGTTCTCCAGGGATGATAAACATGCAAAGTCCTGGTGGAGTCAAAGCATTCGCCTAAAGTTCCAATCTCTGTGGTAATCTCAGGAACGTCCTTGGTTCCATCCACGAAGACTGTATCGCCCAGGGCAAAAAAGCCAGACAAGTCAACTACGTCATTTTTGGGGACAGACAGGTAAGATGCATTGTAGCGAACAAAGTAAGCAGTTTGCGCCGGGTTTGCTTTCATCATCGCCGGGGAAATTGCACCCGCAAACCAACCGCAAGTAGACTTGTCGTCCGGCACAAAATACATCAATGCAGAATCAGCACCGAATACAATTTGGGGCAAAGCCTTGTTTCCCCAGGGGCTCTTGAACCAAACGACCTTAGAGCCCGGCGGAGTAAGGCTTTCAGTATAGGAATTTGCATCCGTGTAGATCCACACTTCTGTCTCGGAAGCAAAGAGCTTCGTCATGGAAAACTTGACTTCGGAACCAGCAATTTCCCACGCAACACTAGTCATGCAGGAATTTTCTGGACAACCACGAACTCCAAAATCCTGCCAGCTGAAATCGGAAACATCCTTGTCCCAAGTGTAGGAAAACCAACCGTCATCTTCAGCGGTCATCTTGTATTCCGGAGAAGTGCTGTACCCAGTAGCGCCACCCAAAAGGTAAAGGGAATATTCTGTTCCACTGGAACGCCACGGAGACTGAATATGAACAGTCAGTTTCGCCTGAGCGAAAACCGACAAAAAGAGAACAAGAAAAAACACCCAAAAATTGTGTCGCATAAAAACACAACTCCTTTAAAACTTAAAGAAATTCCAAAACACTCCAAGGATAAACTATGCTTTTTATTCTTGGAGTGAATAAAAAAACGGAATTAAAAAGAAGTTGTGTTGAGAACTCAACAAGAAAGAAAAAGTTACCTAAAAGACACCGCTAAAAGGATCTGAAGTCGCGATTTCGGAATGTCGCGAGGCGCGGACAAAAAAGAAAAGCCCCCCTTGAGGTTTACCTCGAGGGGGGCGTGAATCCAGCA